>JAGVNQ010000018.1 GCA_020053195.1 Sideroxydans sp. | reverse complement strand
CGCCTGTGCATCGCCCGCGCCATCGTCAACCGCCCCACCATGCTGCTGGCGGACGAGCCCACCGGCAATCTCGATGCCGAATATTCGACCGAGATCATGAACATCTTCAAGTCGTTCCACCAAGTCGGCGTAACGCTGCTGATCTCCACCCACGACGAGAGCATCCTGCGCCAGTTCCCGGCGCGCGCCTTGCACCTGAACAAAGGGGAATTGCAAGCATGAAGACGCTGCTCGAACATCTGCGCGTATTACGCCACACCTTGCAGCGTTTACTACTCACGCCCAACGCGTCGCTGCTCAACATCCTCATTATCGGCATTGCATTGAGTTTGCCAGTCGGCGGTTATGTGTTGCTGAAAAGCGTGCAGGCGCTAGGTGCGCAAATCAGCGGCACGCCGCAACTCAGCGTGTTCCTCGCGCTGGGAACCAACAACGCCGACATCGAGCGCATCGGCGACAAACTTAAACAACATGCCGCGATCAAACGCATCGAGTTTGTGCCGCGTGCGCTGGCTTTGAAGAAATTGCAGCAAAGCAGCGGGCTGTCCGACGTGATTGGCGGCTTGTCGCAAAATCCGTTGCCGGATGCGTTCATCATCTACCCCAAAGACGACAACGTGACCGCGCTGGAAGCGCTGCGCGATGAACTCAAAACATGGGCGCGCTTCGAGCACGTGCAGCTCGACTCGGCATGGATTCACAAACTGGAAACGCTGCTGAATTTCGGTCGCACGTCAGTCGCCATCCTCGCCGCACTGTTGAGCTTCGCCCTCATCGCCATCACCTTCAACACCATCCGCCTGCAAATCCTCACGCGCCGCGAAGAAATTGAAGTATCCAAACTCATCGGCGCGACCGATGCCTTCATCCGCCGCCCCTTCCTCTACTTCGGCCTCACCCAAGGCCTGCTGGGCGGCATCGCCGCGTGGCTGCTGGTCGCCGCCAGCCTGCAATTGCTCAACTACCAAGTCGGCACACTCAGCCAACTTTACGCCAGCAACTTCAGCCTGCAACACCTCTCATTCGGCGACAGCCTGACGCTGCTCGGATTCTCGGCTTATCTGGGCTGGCTGGGCGCTTGGTTCTCGGTATCGCAACATCTGTGGCAGATCGAGCCGCGATAATTCGTTTTAACTTTCCCCTCCTGCCTGCCGAAAATCCACAGGATTATTATTACAATCTCCCACGCATTGCATCATTTCATGTATCTTTCGCAAAATAAGAACGGAGTTTTATTCCAATAACAAGCGAAACGAATGGAGGGAGGAAAAATGGCTCAGATACAGTGGTCGAAAGACTTTGAAATCGGAATCCCTGTTCTCGACAAGCAACAGCATCAGTTTCTCGATTTCATCAACCAGATGGATTTGGCAAGCCAGACCAAGGACTCCGCCATAACCAACCATGTAATCGAAGGCTTGCTGTTATATACGATAACCTATTTCGAGCTTGAGGAAGAATTGCTGGAAAAGGCCGAATATCCTTTCTTGAAAGCCCACCGCCGCGTGCATGAAGTGTTCATGAAAAGAGTTTCGGAGATTCGCGCGCGCGCCAACAAGGGAGAAGACGTATCGACTGAATTGCTGGACATGCTCAAAGGCTGGCTAAAAAGCCACATCCAGCGCGAAGACCGCGATTTTGTCGAAGTGGTAAAAACAATCACCGAAAGCACCGATGCCGAAGTCTCCACTTGGTGGGGATCCAGGATCAAACAATTCATGCAGCAGGAACTGTGATCCACCGATGATGTACCGGAAATTTCCGGCGCATCATCGTTTTGTATTTGCCACCTGCCCCGCGAGGCGCACCAATAGGCGATCCGCACGATGACCCTTTGTAGATGCCCGTATTTACTGCCTTGGCGACCAGCCCGTTTTTTTCAGACACAAAACGAACCTCCCCCAACTCTGGCACTCGCAGCGCCCGAGTGCTAGAATCGATCAAAAGGAGGAAACGCTATGAATGCAACGATGAATTTACCGATGCCGTCTGCCGTGGGCAGTCTGGAAGCGTATGTTCAGTCGGTGAATCGCTTTCCCGTGTTGTCACTGGAAGAAGAGCAGTCGCTTGCGACACGTTTCAGGAATGCGAACGATCTGGATGCCGCCCGCCAATTGGTGGTTTCTCACTTGCGCGTGGTGGTGAGTGTGGCGCGTGGCTATGCGGGCTACGGTTTACCGCAGGCCGACTTGATTCAGGAGGGCAACATCGGGCTGATGAAGGCGGTGAAACGCTACGACCCGGAACGCGGGGTGAGGCTGGTGTCTTTTGCTTTGCACTGGATTCGCGCCGAGATTCACGAGTATGTGGTGCGCAACTGGCGCATGGTGAAGATCGCCACGACCAAGGCACAACGTAAACTGTTCTTCAACCTGCGCAGCATGAAACAGGGGCTGGAGCCTTTAAAACCGCAGCAGGTGAGCGAGATTGCGCAGCAGTTAAACGTGAGCGAGCACGATGTGGTGGAGATGGAGTCGCGTTTTGCCGGGCACGAGATGGCGCTTGATCCCTTGTCGGGCGAAGACGAAGACAGCTACGCACCCATCAATTATCTGGCCGACCGCGAAGAGCATGAACCTTCGACCATTCTGGAAACGTCGGAACAGGAACATCTGCAATCGACCGGATTGGCAAAAGCTTTGGCCAGTTTGGATGAGCGTAGCCGCCGCATCGTGGAAGCGCGCTGGCTGAACGAGGAAAGCTCGTTGACGCTGCATGACTTGGCGGCAGAATTTAAAGTTTCCGCCGAGCGCATTCGCCAGATCGAGCAAAAGGCGATGAGCAAGATGCAAGGTATGTTGGCGTTGCCCGCTCCCCGCTGACCGGAGTTGCCAAACAAAAAGCCGCAGAGTTTATCTGCGGCTTTTTTGTTTGGTGCGACTTATTTCACCACGGTCAGCTTAGGTCTGCTTGGCTGAGGTGGCGTGTCATCCGGTGAAGTATTTCCATCCCCGGCAACCGGGGAAGATTCCTGCCCTTGGAACACCAGCCCTTGCCCGGTTTCTTTGGCGAAGATGCCAATCACGGCAGCGACCGGCACGATGATCTGGTGCGCCACACCGCCGAAACGCCCGCTGCAGGTGATATCTTCGTTGCCGATATGCAGGTTTTTAACGGCATCAACACCGATGTTCAGCACGATCTTGCCGTCTTTGATGTAAGACTGCGGCACCTGGGTGTAGTCATCCACCTGCACCGCCAGATACGGCGTGTATCCGGCATCCGCGCACCATTCGAAAATGGCGCGAATCAGGTACGGTTTAGTTGAGGGTTCGCTGTTTGCCACCTTGCTTACTTCCGCATGGCTTTTTCTGCGGGGGTCATCGCTTCAATATAACCCTGGCGCGAGAACAAACGCTCGGCATATTTCATCAGCGGCGCGGCTTCTTTGTCCAGATGGATGCCGTAGTGATCCAAACGCCACAGCAACGGCGCAATCGCCACGTCGAGCATGGAAAACTCATCGCCCAGCATGAATTTCTGCTTGGAAAATACCGGTGAAATCTGCGTCAGATTGGCTTGAACCGCCGCACGGGCTTTTTCCGCGACCTTGGCATTGGCGCTTTCCAGTCCCGCGATATGGCAAAACAGTTCCTGCTCAAAACGGTGCAGGAACAGACGCGCGCGTGCGCGCATCACGGGATCGGGCGGCATCAGTTGCGGATGCGGGAAACGCTCGTCGATATATTCGTTGATGATATTGGCTTCGTACAGAATCAGGTCGCGTTCGACCAGAACCGGCACGGTGTTGTACGGATTCATTACCGCCAGATCTTCCGGCTTGTTGAACACATCCACGTCGATTACCTGAAAGTCCATGCCTTTTTCAAAGAGCACGAAACGGCAACGGTGGCTGTAGGGATCGGTCGTCCCGGAATAAAGAGTCATCATAAAGAATCACCTACTAAAAAACGCTGCGACATAAAACCAAAAGGCGGAGTTGATAGCTCCGCCGTTTGGCACTTGGTGAAACGGGGTGCGGAAGTTACCACAAACGCACCGGTAATTTCAATCCGCTGTTAGTGAACGTCCTTCCAGAACTCTTTCTTCAACGCGTAAGAAACGATCAGCAGCAGGAACAGGAAACCCAGCACGATATACCCGAGTTGGTAGCGAACCAGCTTGGCCGGTTCGCCCATAAAGTCGAGGTAATTCACCAGATCGCTGACCGTTGCGTCGAACTCTTTGGTGCTCATGGAGCCTGGGGTGACCAGCTTCAGCGTTTGCACTTCATGGCCGCCAGCATGTTTTTCCACATGCAATTCCTGATCCCCTTGCAGCGGGCCCAGAATATTCGGCATGGCCACCAGCGGGAACAGTACGTTGTTCACGCCGCTGGGACGGGTGGTGTCCACGTAGAAACTGCGGAAATAAGTGTACAACCAGTCATTGCCGCGCGCACGGGCGGTCACGCTCAGGTCGGGAGGAGCAGCGCCGAAAGCCGCTTTCGCGGATTCCGAATCCATCATCGCCTGCATCGTCGAGCCCAGTTTGCTGCCTTCCGGCAGCAAGGCTTTGATTTCGGCTTCACTCATGCCGATGTCCATCAGGCGGTTATAGCGCATATAAGCCGCGCTATGACAGGCCATACAGTTGGCGACAAAGAATTGCGCGCCGCGTTTCAGTGAGGCTCTGTCATTCAGATCGGACGGAGATTTGTCCAAATGAACACCTGTGGCGGCGATCGCCATTGCCGGCACAAACAGCACCAGCATCAACAGTTTTTTGATTGCTTTCATGTCAACGAACCTTTCTCAATTATTCACTTGAACGTTACACGATCAGGCTCGGGCTTGCACTTGTCGATCTTGGTGTACCAGGGCATCAAAATGAAGAATGCGAAGTACACCACCGACAGCACTTGAGAGAGCAGCGTATAAATTGGCGTTACCGGCAACATACCCAAGTAGCCAAGACCGATGAAGCTAATCACGAACAGCGCCAAGAATGTTTTGTAAATCGGGCCGCGATAACGGATCGACTTAACCGCACCGCGATCCAGCCAAGGCAGGAACAAAATAGCCACCGCACCGATACCCATTGCGACCACACCCGGGAACTGCGAGCCAAACATCGGCGGCACAGCGCGCAGGATGGCGTAATACGGAGTGAAGTACCACACCGGTGCGATATGTGCAGGAGTCTGCATCGGATTGGCCGGAACGAAGTTGTTGTACTCGATGAAGTAGCCGCCCATATCCGGCGCAAAGAAAATAATCGCGCAGAAGACAATTAAGAAAGCCACCGAAGCCACCACATCCTTGACCACCATGTAGGGGAAGAAAGGGATGCCGTCGAGAGGAATACCGTTCGCGTCTTTGTTCTTCTTGATTTCGATACCGTCCGGGTTGTTGGAGCCCACTTCGTGCAATGCAACCAAGTGCACAAAAACCAGGCCCACCAGCACCAGCGGAACAGCAATCACGTGCAACGCGAAGAAGCGGTTCAGCGTGGCATCGGAAATCACGAAGTCGCCGCGAATCAGGATGGAAAGTTCATTGCCGATGTAAGGCACGGAAGAGAACAGGTTAACGATTACCTGCGCGCCCCAGAACGACATCTGGCCCCAAGGCAACAGATAACCCATAAACGCTTCAGCCATCAATGCCAGGTAAATACCCACGCCGATAAGCCACAGTAATTCGCGCGGCTTACGGTACGAGCCGTAAATCATGCCACGGAAGATATGCAGATATACCACGATGAAGAACATCGAAGCGCCGGTCGAGTGGACGTAGCGAATCAGCCAGCCCCATTGCACATCGCGCATGATGTATTCGACGGATGCAAAAGCGAACAACGCGTCGGGCTTGTAGCTCATGGTCAGGAAAATGCCGCTGACGATCTGGATAACCAGCACCAGAATGGCCAAACCGCCGAAGAAATACCAGAAGTTGAAGTTTTTCGGCGCGTAGTATTCGGAAAGATGATATTTCCAAGTTTCGGTTGCAGGGAAACGTTCATCAACCCATGCCATCAAGTTTTTCAAAAATTTCATTATGCGGCTCCCATTTGTTTGTCATCACCGATCAGCAGCACGGTATCGCTGAGATATTGGTGTGGGGGAATAATCAAATTGGTTGGCGCTGGCGATCCCTGATAAACGCGACCGGACATATCGAAGCGCGAACCGTGGCAAGGACAGAACCAGCCGCCGCCCCAGTTGGCCCCCAAGTCCGGAGCCGCCAATTCAGGACGGAAGCTCGGAGAACAACCAAGGTGGGTACAGATACCGACCACCACAAGCACTTCCGGTTTGATAGCGCGGCTAGGGTTGTTGCAATAATCGGGTTGTTGCGGAACGGAGTTGGATGGATCGGTCAACTCACCATCGTGTTTGGACAACAAATCGAGCATTTCCGGGGTGCGGCGTGCCACCCAAACCGGCTTGCCTTGCCACTCGACCACTTTCATCGTGCCCGGCTCGATCGCGCTGATATCCACTTCAACCGGCGCTCCGGCGGCCTTGGCGCGCTCGCTGGGCATAAAGCTCATCACAAATGGTGCGGCCATACCCGCTGCGGCCACACCGCCCACCGCCGAAGTGGCGGCAAGCAACATTCGCCGCTTGCTGCTATCTACATTCTCAGTCATAACATCTCATCCCTTCATAAAAATAAAAAATCGTCGCTGCCAGCCAGAACACATTGATTCTCGCCGATAAAATTTCGACACATATACCAAAATACTTTTGGTGATAGCTGAAACGGGACAGAAATACAGAACCAAATTGCCAGAAGCCAGCACCTACCCGAGCGACTTCCGCGCAAAGGACAACTTATTATCTTGCCAGTTTACCCAGTATCCCCACCTGCCGCAAGAATCCAAACAGCATGAACCTGAAATCAGGCAAACGCCCATATCGGCAGCATGGTTAACCTATTGTCGGCATTTCGATTGTGGCCTGACGCGAAACGCGCCTGAATCAAGCCTAAACCGGATTATCCTGATCGAAGAACTGGTGCTCCAAACCGAAGCGCGTGGATAAATGTTCGCCCAGCGCCAGTACGCCGAAGCGTTCGGTGGCGTGATGTCCGGCGGCGATAAACGCGACTCCGGTTTCCTGAGCGACATGCACGTTTTGCTCGGAAATTTCGCCCGTCAGAAAAGCATCCACCCCCAGCGCCACGGCTTGTTCAAAATACCCCTGTCCGCCGCCGCTGCACCATGCGATGCGGGCGATGTTGGGGTTGGCATGGGCAATCACCAGCGGCGAACGCTGCAAGGTAAGTTCGATGTGGCGGCCAAGTTGCTGCAAGGACATGGGCTGCACCAGTTCGCCGTAACAGGCGATGTCTTGTTCGCCGAAATTGCCTTGCCGGGTAAAGCCAAGCCGTTCGCCGAGCAAGGCGTTGTTGCCGAAAACGGGATGGGCATCCAGCGGCAGATGGTAGGCCAGCAGACTCACATCGTGCTGCAACAAATGGGCGATGCGCCGCTTCTTGATCCCCGCGATGGCCGCTTCTTCGTTGCGCCAGAAATAACCATGATGGACAAGGATGGCATCCGCCCCCCAAGCGGTGGCGACTTGCAGCACGGCTTGCGAGGCGGTCACGGCGGTGGCGATGCGCGACACTTCCGCGCGCCCTTCCACCTGCAGCCCGTTCGGGCAGTAATCACGAAAACGGCTGACCGCAAGCTCGCTTTCGATATAATCGCGCAGTTCGTTTAATCGCATTTCGCAGCCCCAATTATTAGCGGTTCAAATCATACCATGCGCAAATTCTGGCTCTTGTTCGCCCAAGCCACCACGGTCGGCCTCGCCATGCTGTTCGTTATCCACACGCTCAGGCCTTCGCTGCTACCCAACGCGGCGCGCGGCGGCGTGGTGACCTTGTATGAAAACAGTACCGACAACAACGGCGAACTCCCCCAGATCGGATTCAGCCGCGCCGCGCAAAAAGTGATGCCCGCCGTGGTCAACATCTTCACCAGCAGCGTGGTGAAAACGCCGGCAGCGCCGTTCATGGACGACCCGCGTTTCCGTTTTTTCTTCGGCGACGAATTCGACAACAACGTGCCGCAACAAAGTTCCAGCCTGGGTTCCGGTGTCATCGTCAGCCATGACGGTTATATCCTCACCAACCATCACGTGGTGGAGTATGCGGACGAAATCGAAGTGGCGCTCGCCGACGGACGCACGGCCAAAGGACGTATCATCGGCTCCGACCCGGATACCGACCTCGCCGTCATCAAAGTCGATATTGGCAGCAACCTGCCCGCCATCACTTTCGGTCAATCCGACCAAGCGCACGTTGGCGACATCGTGCTGGCCATCGGCAACCCGTTCGGGGTGGGACAAACAGTGACCATGGGCATCATCAGCGCGCTGAAACGCAACCATCTGGGACTGAGCACATTCGAAAACTTCATCCAGACCGATGCCGCCATCAACCCCGGCAACTCGGGCGGCGCGCTGGTGGACGTGGAAGGCAATCTGCTCGGGGTCAACAGTGCGATTTATTCACCCAACGGCGGCTCGCTCGGCATTGGCTTCGCCATCCCGACCAGCACGGCCAAGAAAGTGATGGAACAAATCATCCAGAGCGGATCGGTGACGCGCGGTTGGGTGGGTATCGCAGTGCAGGAACTCACACCGGAACTGCTGGAATCATTCAAGCTGAAAGATACGCAGGGCGTGTTGATCGCAGAAGTGGTGCGCGGCAGCCCGGCAGACCGGGCGGGCATCAAAGCGGGCGACATCCTGGTCAGCATAGACGGCAAAACGCTGGCTGACTCCACCGCCATGCTGGAAACCATCTCGGCATTGCTGCCGGGCAAAGTTGCACTGCTCAAACTATTGCGCAACCAATCCGAGATCGCCGTGCAAGTGAAGGTAGGAAAGCGCCCGAGGCCGAAGTCGCAGGAGTAACCAACCGACTTAGTGCGACTTGTCTTTCGCTTCGCCTTCGATAGTCTTGGGGTCTTGCGGCTTGGATGTTTCTTCCTCGCCACTCTTCATGCCTTCTTTAAAACCTTTCACTGCGCCGCCCAAATCGCTGCCGATATTGCGCAGCTTCTTGGTGCCGAACACCAGCACCACCACCAGCAACACGATCAACCAATGCCAGATACTGAATGACCCCATGATGCTCTCCTTGTGGATTAACCGCGTTTGACCATGGGCGGAATATTACCGCCGCCGATGACGTGAATGTGCAAATGAAATATTTCCTGACCGCCGCCTTTGCCCGAGTTGATGACAGTGCGGAAACCATTGTCCAGCCCCTGCTCGCGCGCCAGCTTGGGCGCTAACAGCAACATCTTGCCGAGCAAGGCTGCATGTTGTTCATCGGCTTCCAGCAACGAGACCAGATGTAATTTGGGTACCAGCATGAAATGCACCGGCGCAACCGGATTGATGTCATGGAAGGCCAGCACTTCGGCATCTTCATAAATCTTTTTGCACGGGATTTCTCCGCGCGCGATTTTGCAGAAAAGACAGTTATCGCTCATTTCCGGCTCGCTTTCTCTTCAATCCCCGACACACCTTCGCGCCGCGCCAGTTCTCGCAGCACATCCTCCGCGCTCAAACCTTTTTGCGCCAGCAACACCATGCTGTGAAACCACAAGTCGGCCACTTCATACACCAGATGTTGCTTGTCGCCATCCTTGGCCGCCAACAACACCTCGCCCGCTTCTTCGATCACTTTTTTCAGGATGGCATCGTCGCCCTTGCTAAATAACTTGGCGACGTAGGAAGACTCGGGCGCGGCTTGTTTGCGCGCCTCCAGCGTTTCGGTCAAGCGTTGCAGAATATCGTTGTTCATTTTTTATATATCTCGTCGGGATTTTTCAGCACGGCATCGGTGGTTACCCAGACCCCGTTTTCCAGCTTGCTGAAGAAACAGCTCTCGCGTCCGGTGTGACAAGCGATGCCGCCACATTGTTCAATTTGCAACAACACCACATCGCTGTCGCAATCGACGCGGATTTCTTTGACTTTCTGGATATGGCCGGACTCTTCGCCCTTATGCCACAGCTTCTTGCGCGAACGCGACCAGTAAATCGCCTCGCCCGTTTCCGCCGTGCGCCGTAGCGCCTCGCGGTCCATCCACGCCACCATCAACACGCGCCCGCTCGCCGCGTCCTGCGCGATAGCCGGAACCAGCCCGTCTGCCGACCAGTTGATTTTATTCAGCCAAGTTTCGTTCATGTAAACCCCAAAATCAGCCACAGAGAACACAGAGACCACAGAGAATTTCGCGGCACTCAGAGTTCAGCAGGTTTCTCTGTGAACTCTGTGTTCTCTGTGGCAAATTGTTTTTACGGTTTTACAGCCTGACTTCTATCCCTTGTTGCGCCATAAACTGCTTCGCCTGTTGCACCGTGTATTCGCCGAAGTGAAAGATGCTGGCCGCCAGCACGGCATCCGCGCCGCCCAGTTTTACGCCGTCGGCGAGGTGTTGCAGGTTGCCCACGCCGCCGCTGGCGATCACTGGAATTTCCAGCGCGTCGGTCACGGCGCGCGTCAGCGCCAGATCGAAGCCTTTCTTCTGCCCATCCTGATCCATGCTGGTCAGCAGGATTTCACCTGCGCCCAAACTTTGCATTTTTTTCGCCCACTCCACCGTATCCAGACCCGTGGCTTTGCGTCCGCCGTGGGTGAACACCTCCCACTTGCCCGGCGCAACCTGCTTGGCATCAATCGCCACCACGATGCACTGCGAACCGTAACGCGCCGCCGCATCCGCCACCAGTTGCGGGTTGGTCACCGCCGAGGTGTTGATGCTGACTTTGTCCGCGCCCGCGTTGAGCAGGTTGCGCACGTCCTGCACTTCGCGCACACCGCCGCCGACGGTGAGCGGGATGAACACTTGCGATGCCACCTGCTCGATGATGCGAAAAATGATGCCACGGTCGTCGGAACTGGCGGTGATGTCGAGGAAAGTCAGTTCATCCGCCCCTTGATCGTCGTAACGCTTGGCGATCTCCACCGGATCGCCCGCATCGCGCAGCTCGACAAAACTCACGCCTTTGACCACGCGACCGGCGGTCACATCGAGACAGGGAATAATGCGTTTAGCGAGCATTGGAATGCTCCAAAGATTCAAAACCATTCACCACAGAGACACAGAGACACAGAGAACAACCAAACCCTTGGTCCAGTATTTTCTCTGCCTTGCCTTTCTCTGTGTCTCTGTGTCTCTGTGGTGCAAAGGTTTGTTTCTGCATCTCGATCACACCTTCAAATCTGTCAGTTCGTCCGCCAAGGCTTGTGCTGCCCTGAAATCCAGCGTGCCTTCGTAGATGGCACGCCCGGTGATTGCACCGGTGATGCCTTCCGGGCGCACTGCGCACAGTTTGCGCACGTCATCCAGATTGGTGATGCCGCCGCTGGCGATGACCGGCACATGCAATGGCCGCGCCAGTTCGACGGTGGCTTCGATGTTCACGCCGGACATCATGCCGTCGCGCCCGATGTCGGTGTAAATGATTGCTTCCACGCCGTAACCTTCGAAGCGTTGCGCCAGATCGGCCACGTCGTGTCCGGTGAGTTTCGACCAGCCGTCCACCGCCACTTTGCCGCCTTTGGCATCGAGGCCGACCATGATGTGACCAGGGAATGCGTCGCAGGCTTCATGCAAAAAGCCCGGCACTTTCACCGCCGCCGTGCCGATGATGACGTAAGTTACGCCGAGGTCGAGGTAGCGTTCGATGGTTTCCAGATCGCGGATGCCGCCGCCCAATTGAATCGGAATCTCGCCGCCCACCGCTTCGATAATGCTTTTCACAGCCGCTTCATTTTTGGGTTTACCGGCGAACGCGCCGTTCAAATCAACCAAGTGCATGCGGCGTGCACCTTGCGCCAGCCAGTGTTTGGCGGTGGCGGCGGGGTCTTCGGAAAAGACTGTCGCGCCTTCCATCACGCCTTGTTTGAGGCGCACGCAATGTCCATCTTTCAGGTCGATAGCAGGGATGATGAGAGTTTTAGTGTCCATGATTTAAGAACGTTTAAACGGGATTCCAGTTAATAAAATTTTGCAGCAGTTGCAAACCAGCCGCCGCGCTCTTTTCCGGGTGAAACTGAACAGCAAATAAATTATCGCGCGCCGCCGCGCACACAAAAGGTTGAGGGTAATCGCTGGTGGCTTGCACCAGACTCGCATCGGCGGGCTTCACGTAATAGCTATGCACGAAATAGAAACGCGCGTCCTGAGCAATGCCCGCCCACAGCGGATGTTCGCCGTGATGTACCTGATTCCAGCCCATGTGCGGCACTTTGAGTTTGTTGCCTTGTCCGTCGCGCAGCTCGGAAGCGAACCGCACCACTTCGCCCGGCAACACGCCCAGCCCCGGCACGTTGCCTTCGGCGCTGTGCTCGAACAACATTTGCAGCCCGATACATATTCCGAGGAAAGGTTTGTTGCGCGCGGCATCCAGCACCGCTTGGCGCAAACCGCGTGCATCCAGTTCGCGCATGCAATCCGGCATCGCGCCTTGACCGGGGAAAATCACACGCCCGGCGGCAGCAACAACTTGAGGATCGTCGGTAACACTGATGGAAGCATTGGGCGCGACCTTAAACACGGCCTGATACACCGAGCGCAAGTTGCCCATACCGTAATCTACGATTGCAATATCCGTCATGCCCACACCTTGAAATATTGAGCCACGGATGCACACGGATTCACACAGATAACACCCCGCGCATCCGCTTGAATTACGCATTGCATCGGCAAATCTTTCCCCTGCATATCCGTGAACATCCGTGTTTATCCGTGGCTAGTATTTGAATTGGAAATTACAGCGTTCCTTTGGTGGAAGGCATCACGCCTGCCATGCGCGGATCAAGCTCCAGCGCCAAACGCAGGGCACGACCGAACGCCTTGAAGATGGTCTCGGCTTGATGGTGGGCGTTGTCGCCCGCGAGGTTGTCGATGTGTAACGTGACCAAGGCGTGATTGACGAAGCCCTGGAAAAATTCGCGGATCAGATCGACCTAGAATTCGCCCACGTTGGAACGCACAAACTCGGCGTTGAACACCAAGCCAGGACGACCGGAGATGTCCAGCACCACGCGCGACAGCGCCTCGTCCAGCGGCACATAAGCGTGGCCGTAACGGCGCAAGCCCTTCTTGTCGCCCACCGCCTGATTAAACGCCTGCCCCAGCGTGATGCCGAGGTCCTCCACGGTGTGGTGCGCGTCGATGTGCAGGTCGCCCTTGGCGCTGATGTCCAAGTCGAGCAGACCGTGACGCGCGATTTGATCCAGCATGTGTTCGAGGAACGGCAGGCCGGTATCCAGCTTGACCTTGCCCGTGCCGTCCAGATTCAGCTCAACGCTGATTTGGGTTTCCAGAGTGTTGCGTGTGACTTTTGCGCTACGCATGATTCGCCTTATGCGAGTTGGTTGATCGTGTCTTGCAATGCCGCAACAAATTTTTGATTCTCGTCTGGCGCGCCTACCGTGACTCGCAAGCAATCCATCAAAGCCGGATGTCCGCCGTTCAAATTCTTGATGAGCACCCCGCGCTGTTTCAGCCCTTCAAATATCTGCGTGGCTTTTGCCACGCGCAACAGAATGAAGTTGGCTTCGCTGGGATACACCTGCACGCCGTTGATAACCTGCAATGAAGCTAATAATTTGCTGCGTTCCTGCTTGATGCTATCAGCTTGCGCCAACAACACATCGTGATGCTCCAGCAACTTCGCCGCAACCAATTGAGGCAAAACGCCCACATTATACGGTAAGCGCAGCTTTTCCAACTGCGCCAACCATGCCGACGAACCCGCCAAGAATCCCAGGCGCAAACCGGCCATACCCAGCTTGGAAAATGTGCGCATCACCAGCAGGTTTTCGTACTGCGCCAGATGCGGAATAAAGCTGTCGCTGGCGAACGCGTAATAGGCTTCGTCCACCACCACCAAACCCGGCGCGGCCTGGATGATTTGCTTGATCGCTGCGGCATCGAACAAATTGCCGGTGGGATTATTGGGATAAGCGAGGAACACCAGCGCGGGCTGCTCGCGCTTGATGGCATCCAGCATCGCGGGCAGGTCGAGCGAGAAATCCTGCGTCAGCGGCACACCGACATAGTTCATGCCGATGAAAGTGG
>JAGVNQ010000045.1 GCA_020053195.1 Sideroxydans sp. | reverse complement strand
TAGTGATTCAATCCCGCCAGCAACCTTGCAATCGTGTCATCAAACATTGCAAACAAATCCACCGCCTGCGGCGTGCCGCCTACGGTGTAGGGCACGACCACAGCGGCTACTTGCGCACGCTGGGCGATCCATTCCGAAGGCCGTCCATCCTGATATGCCGCGCGCAACACCAACCGTGCCGGGTGTCGCTGCAATTCGTTCAGCACTTTGCCCAAGTAAGCCGCGCTGGGTTCCATGCCGGGTTTGGGTTCGAGTTCGGCCACTTGTTTCAAGCCCAGCCAATTATTCAAATACGGAAAGCCGCGATGTTGCGCGATGACGGCAATGCCTTGCAGCGGTGTCGCTTGTTTTTCCCACTTCGCAATCGCCGCGCGCCACTGCTGATTGAACGTCGCAAGCTGCTGCTGGTAGAACGCGCTGTTGGCCGGATCGAGCTGGATCAGGCGCTGGCTAAGCGCTTCGGCAATCGGGAAAAAATTGCGCGCGTCGGTCTGGATATGCGGGTTGCCTTGAGCGTGAACATCGCCATCGGCGCGGTCCAATCTTGTCGGCACTTCCAGCATGGTGACGTATTGCGCTGCTTCAAAATACCCGCTGTTGCCGGGCAATATTTTGCTGTTGCCCGCTTCGCGCAACACCACCGGCAACCAGCCGACTTCCAGTTCCGCGCCGGTGCATACCAGCAATTGCGCGCTGCGCGCCTTGGCGATCAGGCTGGGACGAGCTTGCACTTGGTGCGGGTCTTGCAGTGCGCCGGTGGCGGTGTAGATGCTGACTTTGTCGCCCGCCAGTTGCTGCGTGAGCGCCGCCCATTCGGGTTCGCAGGCGAACACGTTGAGGGCGGCGTGGGCTTGAGTGCTGAGTAGCAGCAGAGAAAATACAGAGAGAATTTTTTTCATGGCATTGCCCTTTCAATTTCGTCATTCCCGCGCAGAGGGGTAAGCAGGCAAGCCGCGAAGCGGCTGCTCGCAAAGTGGGAATCCAGTTATTCAAATAATTCCCGCAACGCGGGACAAAGCCAAACGGCATATTGAATAAAACCGCTGGATTCCCGCCTGCGCGGGAATGACGGTGGAATGTGGTTAATATTGGTGCCCGCCGTGTGCGCCCAGACTCATCAAATACTGCACAAATATCTGGTTATCCGGCAGCCCTTGGCGCGAGTTGTCGTGCGCCAGTTGCAAGCGGATGCGCGAAAACTCGCTGGGGCTGTAATCCGCCATCCATGTGATGCGCGTGGGTGTAAACGCGTAATCGCTGATGACGTTACCCGCGTTCAACGCGCCCACGCTGGCGAGACCGGAATCCAGCCGGTCGTAGCGCAAGCCGCTGCGCCAGCCCGGCGCGAACTGATACACGCCTTGCACATACCAGCCACTTTGCGTCACGGAATAAGTGTCGCTCACATTTAATCCCGCCGTGTCGTAAGCCAGCTCGCCGTTTTCCTTGCGCCGAAAATATTCGCTTTGCACTTTCAAATAACGTTCGCGGAAATTGCCGTTGGGCGAATATTTCCACACGGCATCCAGCCCCACCGTCTGGCTGTCGCCGTTGAACAAATTGGTCACGGCGTTGCCGCTCATATCCGGCACATCGACACTTTCCGCATCTACGCGCCGCGTGCGATGCAGCGAAACACCGGCGCGCCAACTGTGCTCCACGCCGACATCGTCGCCGACATGGGCGAACAACACGCCCGCGCCGCTGCCGTTTTTCGCGCGCTCCGTGCCGGGGAAGCCGCGACCTTTGCCCGCTTCCACGCCCAGCTCAATGAACATCTCGGTCGGTGCGAGCCACTTGAATTGCAGACCGTCTTCGCCCAACTGGTTCTCCCACAGCACCGCATACACCAGCGGCTGATCGACGAAATCCCAGGCGTGCGCGTGTTGCTCGTTGAGATAACCCAGACCGGAAAAATAGCGCCCGAATTTTAGGTTCAGCCCGTCGCCCAGCGCAGTGGTTTGCACGAATGCGTTCTCCACGCTGATGCCGCCCGCCGGGTCCAGCGCCAGCGTGGCTACGCCGCGAAACTGCGGGTCGATGCTGGCCGCGATGCCCATCTCCGATTCGCCCAGATTGAAACCCTGCTCATGCCCCGGATTGGGGTTCATGGCGAAACCGGTGGCGGGGATGGCCGGGTCGCGTTGCATGCCGCCGTAACCGCCGGACAGGATCAGCGAGAAAGCGGGATTGAAGGCGTTGTCGCTGGCGGCATGAGCCGACGCAGCATGGCAAAACAGCGCGGCAATTGCCGCGCGAAGATACAAATTCTTGAACATATAAATACTCCGCAAAATTAAAACGTAGGTCGGGTTAGTGTTTTTTACGTAACCCGACAAGCGCAATGTCGGATTACGCGATGAAACCGCTAACCCGACCTACAAAAAACTGAATGGATTTATGCGGAGAAAGGCGGGGCGCGCGCCGCGAAAGCGGTGAACGCGAGGGAACGGAATAAAACGGAATGGCAGGAAAGTTTTTCGGCAGACGGGGAGGCGAAATCGAAATGGATCGCGTTGCTGCCCAGCGCGCTGCCGACTTGCGCATATACCGCGCACAGTTCGCACTGCGGGTCGTGCGGCTGCGACTGGTCTTGCCGTTCCGCCAGCGTGTGCGAAATCGCGTGCGTCAAGCCGCCTTGCTGGGTGAGCAGCAAGGCGAACACGAGCAGGGATTTGAAAATAGCGGAACGCAACATGCGCGGCATTCTAGCGCAAGATCACGCGATTGTTGCCGGGAAAAATTGGATTTTCAAACCGCAACATCGCGGGAAGGCGCGCCAATAGGCGATCTACGTCATGCGATTGATGGAGATTCCCGTATTTACTGCCTTGCGGGCAATACGGTGTTTTGAAAACAAGTAAAAACCGTTATTCGCTTTCCAACTTGTCGCTGCTGGTAAACGTCCACGTGCGGGTGATGCTGAGGATGTCCACTTCTTTGCGGATGTCGGGCGGGAAGGGGGCGTAGGGGGCGGCGAGGCGGACGATGCGGATGGCAGAGGCATCGAGCAGGCGCTGGCCGGAGGACTGTTCGATTTCGACTTTTTCCACGCTGCCGTCGGAACGGATGCTGACGGTGAGACGCAGCTTGCCGTAGAGTTTTTTCTGGCGCGCGGCTTCGGGATAATTCATGGTGCCTATGCGTTCCACCTTGGCGCGGAAGTCGTCTTCGTATCTGGCGTAGCGATATTCCTCGGTGCGCGCGCCGAGAAATTTGCGCTTGGGCATTTTTTCGTAGAGCGAAACATTTTTGGCGATCTCGGCTTCGAGGCGCGCGATTTCCAGCGCGCTATCCACCAGGTCTTGTCCGCTGAGTTGGCTGGTGACCGGTTGTGCGCGCTGTTTATCCAGATCGAGGCGGTAGTTGCTTTTGCTTTGCGTGAGCAGACGCTTCTGTTCTTCCTCCAGCGCCTTCACGCGCTGGCTGGCTTGCTCCGGGCTGAAACGGCTGGCATCGCCCAGCACGGGGAAGGGCGTTCCGGCGCGTCTGTCTTCTTCGGTATTGCCGCCGCCGTCCAGATTATGCTGCGCGTAAGAGCGGGCTTTGTTCGGTTTGTTTTTTGATTTGCTGTTGACCAGCGTGACTTCCAGCGGCGAAAGTTTGGTAATGAAATTGCGCCCGTCGGGCAACGTGAAGGTGATGCCGAACAACACGAAGGCGTGCAGCGCGAACGAAAACGCGGTGGCGAACGCGATGCGTTCTTTGAGTAACAGCGCGCTGACGAGGAGTCTTTTCATCTAATAAACCTTATTAGCCACGGATTAGCCACGGATTAGCCACGGATTAGCCACGGATTAGCCACGGATTAGCCACGGATGAACACGGATATTCACGGATAAAAACCCGGCACAAAACGAGCGCATTTGCGGGATAAGTTGATTTATATCCGTGTTTCATCTGTGTGCATCCGTGGCTGAATTTGGACTGTTGAGTTCATGCGGCCTCTTGCATCGCGCCCACAAACCGCGCCTCGAAATTCAGATCGAGCAAGTCGATGTCGCCCATTTCCAGAATTACTTTGGTATTGGGTGGCGTTTCCGGCAGCGAGGAGATGCGCCCGACCAGCGGGATGTCGGCCAGCTTGACCAGATTTTCGCGCAACACGGTGGCAGAAACCTGCTTCACGTTTTCCTGAAGCAACCAGCGCAAACACCAGTAACGTTCCATCTCGCGCTGGAATTCGTTGTAGGTGGTGTAGGCGGTGTCGAAGTCGCGCAGGATGGTGAACAGCGTCGTGTCATTTTTGCCGTAGGTCGGCGTTTCGCCGCGCAACACGCTGATGAGTTGGCGCTGGTTCACCAAGTCAACATAGCGCCGCAACGGCGAACTCGACCACGCGTAATGCGCCACGCCCAAGCCTTGGTGCGGCGCGGCGACGGTGCTCATTTTTACTTTGCCGTTGTTCTGCGTGCGGTAGATACCAGCCACCTCGTGATCGTCCAGCAATTTCCCCCAACTGCTGTTGGCGAGAATCATCAGCTCCGACACCACCTTGTCGATGGGCGAGCCGCGCAGGCGATTGCCGATCGTCACGCGGTCGTTTTCGACGTGGAAGGTGTAGTCGATTTGCTGCGTGCTGTTGTCGGCGGATTTGCCGCGCGCGGCTTCCAGTTTGTTGGCGAAATTCCACAGCAGGCTGAGTTCGGGTGCGTAGGCGTAATCGAGCTTGCCCGCTGCCAATGTCTCTTCGTTGAACAACGGTTCGAGCGTGTCGTGGCGCAGGTTGGCGGCGATGTGCAGGCGCTCGACGCGGCTTTCGCTGTTGATGATCGCCAGCGTTTCCGCATCGACTTCCACATACAGCGACAGCGCGGGGCACACTTTATCAGCGCACAGCGTGAACGCTTGCACCACGTTGTCCGGCAGCATGGTGATTTTGTCGCCCGGCATATACACGGTGGACATGCGCTGCGCGGCGATGACATCAATCGGCGAGCCGGGCGCGATGCCCAGCGTGGGCGCGGCGATATGCACGCCGATGCGCCAGTTGCCGTTGGGCAATTTTTCTACGGAGAATGCGTCGTCGATTTCGGTGGTGCTCGCGTCGTCTATGCTGAAGGCGTTGATCGTCGCTTTCGGCAATTCGGGATGTTCTTCCACTGTGACTTCGGGAAAGCCTGTGCCGCGCGGAAAGTTCTCGAACAGGAATTTATTCAAGTGGAAATCGTGGGTGGAAGGCAGCGCGCCGCACTGATGCAGCAGATGTGCCGCCGACAAGTGTGTGGCGGCGCAGGCGGCTTCCAGCGCTTTGACTTCGATGGTGTTGCGATCCGGTTGGTACAGGATCATCGAAAGTTTGTCGGCGAATTCGGCGGGCAACTGGAATGCGGTGAGCTGTTCGATGTAGCGCGCTTGCAGTTTGGCTTGCAGGCGTTTCTTTTCGGCGCTGGCCAGCGCGGATTTGAGCGCATCGGGCGGCGCGGCTTTGTAGCGGCCTTTGCCTTTTTTGTAGAAATACATCGGCGACGAATGCAGGCGGATCAACGCGCCCGCCGCTTCGACGGGATTCGGCGCATGGCCGAAATATTCCTGCGCCAGCGTGCCGAACTCGAATTCGTCCGGCGGCGAGGCTTCCCACAAAAATTCCACGTCGATGTCGGCAGCGATTTGTTCCGCCTGTGTCAGGAATTCGGCCATGCCGGGCTGTGCGAAACGCAGCATCACGTTGGCCGATTTTATTTTGCTGCGTTTGCCGTGGGTGTTTTCGACCTGTAGCGAGGTGGTGTTGTCGGTCATGATGCTGCCGACCTTGAATCCGCCGTCTTCTTCGTAAAATATGTTCATTGGGGGCTGCTGAAAAAAGTCCGGCGGATTATAACCCGACGACTAGCCACTCTTTCCGTTCGTGTTAACCTATTCCGGTCGCGCTGCTGGAGGTGCGGACGAACTTGATAACTAAACTGGAGAGAAAACATGAAGATAATTCCCAAACTGATGCTGGCGGCCTGTCTGCTGGGCGCTGCCCCGCTGGTGCTGGCGTGCAACGGCAAGCCTTGCGCCAAGTGCGGCATGCTCAAACAGATGGACAAGAACGGTGCCGGCGCGGTCAGCAAGAAGGAATTTAACGCGTTCCACGAAACGCGCTTCAAGGAAATAGATGCCAACAAGGACGGCAAGCTCGGCGACGACGAATTGGGCGCACCGCGCGGCAACATGGCTGGCATGGGGCAAATGATGGATGCTCATTTCGATGCGGCAGATGTTGACCATGACGGCGGACTGAGCAAAACGGAAGCGGCGCAAATGCCTATGGTATCGGCGAATTTCGACGAGCTGGATGCCAACAAGGATGGCAAAGTGAGCAAGGAAGAATTGCCGAACCGCAGCCCGATGATGGGCGGGGCGATGGGCGATAACTGCGAAATGATGAAAAAGCGCAGCAAATAATAATTGCAGACGCTTTGATAAGATGAACGAACAGGCCAGCTTCAAGCTGGCCTGTTTGCTTTAACGTGAAACTCGCGTAGCGAGACGTTTGCCTCCTCTCCCGCTTGCGGGAGAGGATTGAGGAGAGGGAAACGGACATGGCGAGTCATATCATCGGGTGAGGCTACTCGCCATGTCCGTTAGGCGCGGCTGGTTTTGGTCAATGCCGCGCGAAATGCTACCATCCGGCCTATTACGCATATTCGAGGAATTGTCATGGCCGGTCACAGTAAATGGGCGAACATTCAACACCGCAAAGGCAGGCAGGATGCCAAACGCGGCCAGATATTCACCCGTCTCATCAAGGAAATCACCGTTGCCGCAAAACTGGGCGGCAGCGATCCAGACATCAATGCGCGTCTGCGTTTGGCGATGGAAAAAGCCTACGACCAGAACATGCCCAAAGACAACGTGGAGCGCGCCATCAAACGCGGCGCGGGCGAGCTGGAAGGCGTTGATTACATGGAGCTGCGCTACGAAGGTTACGGCATCAACGGCGCGGCAGTAATGGTTGATTGCATGACCGACAACAAGACGCGCACCGTGGCCGATGTGCGCCACGCCTTCACCAAATACGGCGGTAACCTCGGCACCGACGGTTCGGTGGCCTTCTTGTTCAAACACTGCGGACAAATGATCTTCGCCCCCGGCACCGACGAAAACGCGCTGTTGGAAGTTGCGCTGGACGCGGGCGCGGAAGACATCATCAATAACGACGACGGCAGCATCGAAGTCATCACCTCGCCCAACGATTTCGTCAACGTGAAGCAACGCCTGGAAGCGGCGGGCTTCAAACCGGAAATGGGCGAAGTCACCATGAAAGCGGAAGCCGAAGTGGCGTTCACCGGCGACGATGCGGTGAAAATGCAAAAACTGTTGGACGCGCTGGAAGACGTGGGCGATGTGCAGCAGGTTTATACGACGGCGGTGATTGAGGAATGACGGAGGCGGGGAAGGGTAAAGGGGGAAGGGGGAAGGGTAAAACCTTGGTGCTGCGATGACTCACCCTTCTCCCTTCCCTCTTCCCCCTTCTCACACAAGGATTCTCGGCATCGATCCGGGATTAAGAATCACCGGCTTCGGCATCCTCGACAAACAAGGCCAGCATCTGCACTACGTCGCCAGCGGTTGCATCAAGACACCGGATGGCGAATTGCCTGAACGCCTGAAAGTAATCTTGAGCGGCTTGGGCGAAGTCATCGCGTTGCACCAGCCGCAGCAGGTGGCGGTGGAAAAAGTGTTCGTCAACGTGAACCCGCAATCCACTTTATTGCTTGGACAAGCGCGCGGCGCGGCGATTTGTGCGGCGGTGCTGGCGGATTTGCCGGTGGCGGAATACACCGCGTTGCAAGTGAAACAGGCGGTGGTGGGCAACGGTCACGCCGATAAAGAACAAGTGCAGGAAATGGTGAAGCGCTTGCTGAAACTGTCCGGCACACCCAGCCCGGATGCGGCGGATGCGCTGGCGTGCGCCATCTGTCACGCGCACGGCGGCATGGGGCTGGGCGCACTCATTACAAAAGATTTTCGAGTTAAAAAAGGGAGACTGGTATGACGATGCAGCCGCTGGAACCGACGCTTGCCACATTTCAAAATCCGTTCGCGCGCTATTTCGCGGCGACACGCCCGGCGTTTCTGACCGCCAGCCTGATGGCATGTGTGATCGGTTTGTCGGTGGCCTGGCATGATGGAGTGGTCTTCAGTGTATCGCTGGCGCTGGTCACCTTGCTGTTCGCGTTGTTCGCCCATGCCGGGGTGAATGTGCTCAACGATTATTACGATGACCTGAACGGCACCGACGCGCAAAACACCGACCGCATCTTCCCCTTCACCGGCGGTAGCCGCTTCATCCAGAACGGCGTGTTCACCCGGGCGCAAACGCGCAACTTCGGCTTCGCGCTGATGGCTTGCGTGGCCGCCGCAGGGCTGTGGCTGATGGAACGTTCTGCGCCGCAACTGATGTACGTCGGCCTCGCCGGATTGTTCATCGGCTGGGCATATTCCGCGCCCCCTTTCCGTTTAAACAGTCGCGGTCTGGGTGAAGTGTGCGTGGCTGCGGGTTTCCTCGCCATCACCGTCGGCACCGACTTCGTGCAACGCAAAGGCTTCGACAGCGCACCGTTCATCGCCGGATTGTCCTACGCCTTGCTGGTGACCAACCTGCTCTACATCAACCAGTTCCCCGACCGCAGCGCCGACACCGCCGCAGGCAAACTGCACTGGGTCGCGCGCCTGCAAATCCAAACCGCGCGCTGGGGATACGCGCTGATCGTGTTGCTGTGTTACGCATGGCTGCTGACCAGCGTGCTGCTCGGCTGGTTGCCCATGCTCGCACTGGCCGCCTTCCTCGCGCTGCCGCTCAGCATCAAAGCCGCACGCCTGCTGCTGCAACACGCCGCCCAACCGAAACAACTGGGCGACGCAATCAAAGCCACCATTGGT
>JAGVNQ010000259.1 GCA_020053195.1 Sideroxydans sp. | reverse complement strand
TCCCACAGCGAAGGCGCAGCAGCGGTTCCAGCGGCGTAGCTGGGAATCGCCAGCACAACGCCAAGCAATACAAACAACGCGATTAATTTTTTCATGGCATATTTCCTTAAATTTGTGTTATCTATTTTGCAATGTAATTGGAGCGACAATTCTTTCATATAGTCCATTCGGACTGTCAGCGCCGAACAGCCCCCGTGAACGCCAAGCCCAGTGCCAGATACTGCACATTCATATTTCATCCAGCTTCCGCGCTTTGACAAATGCGGCCTTAACATCTGACGCAAAGCTCACTCAGAAAATTTGCAGTGTCGGATAGGAAACGCCCTCAATAATTTTCCATCTGGATGCGAAATCCCAGCCCGTGAAACTGGCCTGCGCTTTCATCTCGGTCGTGGTCTTGCCCGTGCCGCCCGCGCTGGTCGCCTGCCCGCTGGTTTGCGTATCCCAAAAACTGTTGCTGATGGCTCCGGTGCCTGTGTTGGTGCCGACCAGCCCGCCTGCGGGACCCGTGCTCGTCACGCTGCCGGTGGAGTAGCTGTTCGAGATGCCCCCCGCAGCAGATGTCCATCCCACGAGTCCTCCGGCGTAACCGCCATTCGCGGCATTCGTGGCCGAAACACTGCCGGTTGCGTAGCTGTCGGCAATCCAGCCGTTGCCCCCGTTGATGCCCACCAGCCCGCCCGCGCGCCCCCCAGATGTCCCGACTTGGGCATTATTCACGACCACATTGCCGGTAGCGTAGCTCCCGGTGATGCCGCCATCGCTGTTCATCCCGACGAGCCCGCCGCAATCGCTGGCCGAGCCTCCGGGGCAGGTCACATTGCCGGTTGCGAAGCTGTTGCTGATGACACCCCGCCAACTGCCCTGCGCTCCCACCAGCCCGCCGACGGCGTAGTAATCGCCCGTCACGTTGCCGGTGGCGAAGCTGTTGTCTATCGGGGTATGGTAGTTCTGCCCTACCAGTCCGCCGATGTAGATGCCGCCGTTGATGCCCGTTACGCTTCCGGTATTGAAGCAATTGCTGAGAAGTCCTCCCTCCGCAATGTAACCCACCAGTCCGCCGGTGGACGACTTGCCAGTTACGCTGCCACCGACCAGTCCCACATTCGACACCACTGCGTTAGACAAATAGACCCGGCCGAACAGACCCACTTCGTCTTGCCCGCCCCGGTTGATGGTCAAATTGCTGATGGTATGGCCCAGGCCGTTGAACTGGCCGGTGAACGGGGTGCCCGGCGTGCCGACCGGATCAAAGCCCGCTCCGCTGTTCCAGCCGCTGGTGGCAGCGGCATCGATGTCGCTGCCCAGCGCGTAGTAACCGGCAAGCCCACCGTTCATGCCTTGCAGGTCGGCGGCGGTGGTACTGCCAGCGCTGCCCAAACTGTTGATGATGGTGTAAGGAAAGCCGCCGATGGTGAGTATGCCTGCGCCAGTGCGACCCGGAAAATCCACTTTGCCGCTAAAACCGCCCGCATTCATCCCCACCCTGACTGTGCCGGAATACGAGTTCAGCAGCAACGATGATGTCCCCGAGGCAGTCATCACCGCATTGACGATGACATCGCGTTCGGCGCTCAGCGTCAGTGCGCCAGTGTTCCATGAAACGGCATTGTCAACGGAGATGTCGCCGTTGCCGCCAACTGCCGTTGAGGTATTGATTACGACCGAAGTACCCGCATTGAGTCGGCTTTGAATATCCGTCACCGCCACCTTTGCCCCGAGCGCATTCGGGGTAAACACATCGGGGTTAGCGCCTGACCAAGTGCCTCCGCCAGTTGCACTGTTGCTGATGACCACTTGATGTGCTGCAACACCAACCTTTGCCACCGGGGTGACCGTCAATGTGATGTATTCGCTATTTCCTGACGGACTCTCGGTCATCGTTACCGTATAAGTCCCTGCCGCCGCATACTGGTGGTTTACCGTCACATCACTGTTATCAACCGGGCAGTTCTGAACAATCGAACTGCCATCGCCAAAATCCAGCGTATTGGTATTACAGAAATCAAAATAGGTGAATGCAATATCGCCCGCCGCCCCGAACATCGTTGCACCGCGCAGATTCATCGTGCCCATCAATTCATGCGTTACTGCCTCGACACTATTCGTGTCCCTGTTCCCCGCCGCATCGCGTGCCCGCACCACAAAGAAGTAGTCAGTATCATCCGTCAGACCGCTGACCGTATAACTGGTCGCTCCTGCGGCGGAGGTATGAGTAACCGCGAAAGGAGCACCAGTTGTTGTCGCTACGCTGATGTCGTAAACCATGGCACTGCTGGCAGTCGCATCATCGGTTGCCGCATCCCAGCTCAGCGTGACCTCGCCTCCGGCTGCAGAGGGTATGGCGACTGCTACCCCGTTGAAGCTTGGAGCGGACGATGTTCCTCCTGCGCCTCCACCGCCGCCACAGCCACTCACGGACAGCAAAATAAAAAACAGGAACAAAGCACTATGGAAAATTCTGGGGCAATTGAAGTTCATGTCGAATACCTCTTCTATAAGGTTGTTTTTTATCCGCTTGAGTAGAACGGCTGAGCTGTTTCAAATTGTCCCCAATGTAAGTGCGGACAAGAATCTTTCATATAGTCCATACGGACTGCGTCTCAGTAGACACTTGAACAATTGAGTAGGACATTTGTCACGCGATTGGGACAATGAATACGTGGAGGCCGAATCCGCCGAAGAATCGCTCACCATAGCGCGTGCCCATTCGCCGGAATGGTTGCGCAAAGCCGCCAGCAGCGGCTTCCCGCTGCTGCCCAACCCCGTATTGCCCAACCACTTGTATCGCAAGGTCGTGAAAGTAATTGCAAGTTTTTAAAAAACACACCTTGCCCGCAAGCCAATAAATACGGGCATCTCCACTAAGTGATGGCTGTAGATCGCCGATTGGCGGGCGTTTGCGCGAGGTTGCCGACTTGCCCCCAGTCCATTCGGACTGTTCTGCGCTAAATGCTTGCACAAAACCCTGCTCACGAGTTAACTTTGCGCCATGATGAATATCCGTCTTCTGGTGATTGATGACCACTCTCTGTTCCGTTCCGGGCTGCGGGTGGTGCTGGGCGCGAACATGCCGCACGCGGAAGTGATCGAGGCCGGTTCGCTGAACGAGGCGATGCAGGTGGCAGCGAAAACAATTGATGCGATTTTGCTGGACATCAAGTTGCCCGGTTTGAGCGGGCTGGAGGGGATTGCGCTGCTCAAGCGCAAATGGCCGTTGACCCCGATATTGGTCCTGTCTTCGCAGGACGAGCCGGAAACCGTGCGCCTCGCCCTCGCGCGCGGCGCGACCCGGTTTATCTCCAAAGCGGAAACCTCGGACAACATCGTCGCCATAATCAATCGTATTTTGCGCGGGGATCTTTCGAACCCTGCCGAGCAAGAGTTCGGCGGTGGCGAGATGATGGGCTTGCACCACCACTTGACCCCCCGCCAGTGCGAGGTGCTCGATCTGGTGTGTCAGGGCATGTCGAACAAGCTGATCGCGCGCCAGTTGGCGCTCTCGGAACATACCGTGCGCGGCCATGTGCAGGCGATCTTGTCGTTCTTGCAGGTATCCAGCCGCTCGGAAGCGGCTTTCGCGGCACGCCAGCGGGGTTTGGTGGGCTGATGAATTTCAAGAATATTCTGCAACTGGAAGAAGACCGCATTCTGGTCGAACAGTTGCGACTGACCTTGGGCAACATGGGCAGTTCGGTCATCCCCATGTTTCTGACCGTGGTGCTGGTGTACTGGGCGTTGTCCGGCAGTAGCCATAGCGCGTTCTTGATGCCGTGGTGCGCGGCAGCCATCCTGTCCAATCTAAACCTCTACCGCCATGCGCGCCGCCACCTCGCCAGAGGTATCCCGCATGCGGAAACCCATCGTCGCGTCTGGACGCTGATGTTTCTACACGGCATGGACGGCCTGATTTGGGGCGCATTGACTTGGATCACGCTGGATACGGCCAATCTGGCGAGCAACATTCTGGTGTTCTCCATTATCGCGGGCATTATGGGCGGCACCTTGTCTTCCGAGTCCATCGTGCTGCCGATATTCGTTTCTTTCGCCGTTGCGCAAATGAGCGCCATCGCGCTGAAGCTCTGGTCGCTGGGCGACCCGGCGTACCACGCCTTGGGCGTGGCCGGATTTTTCTACCTCGCCGCTCTGCTCGGGCAAGCGGTCAACAATTACCGCGCGGCGCGCACTTTCATCGAATTGCGTTTTAAAAATGAAGAGCTGCTGGATCAGTTGCGCGTGAAAACCGAGCTCGCCGAAACCGCGCAGCGCGAAGCCGAACAGGCCAACGCCGCCAAATCCAAATTCCTCGCCGCCGCCAGCCACGACCTGCGCCAGCCGATACACGCGCAGGGTTTATTTCTGGAAGTGCTGTCGCGCACCGAACAAACCCCGCAGCAGAAATCGCTGCTTGCCAGCGCGCGCGCCGCGTCGGAAGCTTCCAGCGAAATGCTCAACACCCTGCTCGATTTTTCGCGCATCGAAGCGGGCGTGATCGAACCGCAGTTGCAATCATTCCGCTTGCAGCCCCTGCTCAACAAAATCGAGAACGATCTCGCGCCGCAAGCCGATGCGAAAAACCTCGTCTATCGCTCGCGCGAAACGCAGTTGGCCGTGCGCTCGGATCCGGTGCTGGTCGAATTGATCCTGCGCAACCTGATCTCCAACGCGATCCGCTACACCGAACGCGGCGGCGTGCTGGTGGCCTGCCGCCGGCGCGGCAGACAAGCCGTGCTGGAAGTGTGGGACACCGGCATCGGCATCGCGCCGGAAAATCAACAGGAAGTGTTCCGCGAATTCCATCAATTGGGCAACCCGGAACGCGACCGCCAAAAAGGTTTGGGGCTGGGACTGGCGATTGCCGACGGGCTGGTGCGCGCGCTGGGACACAGCCTGACGCTGGACTCCGCCCCGCAACGCGGCAGCGTGTTCCGCTTGACCCTGCCCATAGACACCGCGATTGAAAACGCGCAAGCCGCCATGACCAAGAGTTGGACACGGCTGCTGTTTGCCCGAATATTAGTGATCGACGATGACGAGAGTGTGCGCCAAGGTATGTGCCATCTGCTGCGCGATTGGGGCTGCGAATGCGAGATGGCGGAATCCATCGAAGAAGGGCTCGC
This sequence comes from Sideroxydans sp., assembly GCA_020053195.1. GTDB lineage: Bacteria > Pseudomonadota > Gammaproteobacteria > Burkholderiales > Gallionellaceae > Sideroxyarcus. The sequence continues at coordinate 760 of JAGVNQ010000259.1, read as the reverse complement.
GCTGGCGAAAGTGCAAATCCCCGAACTGGTCATCAGCGATTATCGCCTGCGCGAACAACGCACTGGCGTGGAAGCCATCGCCGCGTTGCGCGCGCAAATGGGAGAAGCCCTGCCCGCCCTGCTCATCACCGGCGACACCGCGCCCGAACGCCTGCGCGAAGCTCAGGCCAGCGGCATCCCGCTGCTGCACAAACCGGTGTCACCCAGCCAGCTTTACCGCAAGCTGGTGGAGTTGCTGCAATAACGGCCTAACCTATTTTGTGTTGTTGGCGGATGTGCCGCAACAACCCATCCGCCGCATCCTCCACCATATCCAGCACGCGCTCGAAACCGTCCGCACCGCCGTAATACGGATCGGGCACTTCGCGCTCGTCGTGCTTCACGGCGAATTCCAGAAACAGACCGAGATGGCTTTGCGCATCGCGCGGACGCAAGCGTTGCAGGATAGAAAGATTGGCGTTGTCCATCGCCAGCACGTAATCGAAGCGCGCAAAATCCGCCACCGCCACTTGCCGTCCGCGCAACTTGCTCATGTCGTAACCGCGCAGTCTGGCGGCCTGCTGCGTGCGCGCATCGGGCGCATCGCCGATGTGGTAATCGTGCGTACCGGCGGAGTCGATATGAATGTGTTCGAGCAGACCGGCCTGCTCCACGCGCTGGCGGAACACCGCTTCGGCGGTGGGTGAACGGCAGATGTTGCCCATGCAGACGAACAGAACTTTGACTTTCATGCTGTAACTCAATAATCCAATAAGCCGTC
>JAGVNQ010000340.1 GCA_020053195.1 Sideroxydans sp. | reverse complement strand
TCGCCGTGCCGCCGGTCGAAAGAATCTTTACGCCGAGGGCGTGCAAGCCTTTGGCGAATTCGAGAACGCCGGATTTATCCGACACGCTGATGAGTGCTTGAGTGATGGCCATTTCGTTTTCCCTTGGTTATTTGATTTGGTGATCCTGCATTTTCTTGCGCAACGTGTTGCGGTTGATACCCAACAATTCGGCGGTGCGCGTCTGGTTGCCGCCCGCAAAAGACAACACGGTTTCGATCAGCGGTTTTTCCACGCAGCAGATCACCATGTTGTAGATTGCCACCGACGGCTCTTCGCCATCGAGGTCTTTGAAATAATCGTTCACCGCCTTGCGCACATATTTGGCGATGTCGTTTTCGTTGATAACGCATTCGTCGCTCATGCTGCTATTTCCTCCGCATACAGCAGCCTGTCGCTGCCGGTTTTCTGTTCTTCAAAAAATTCAGTCACTGCCAACATTTGTTCTTCCACACTTTCCAGTTGATTCATGCGATGCCTGAACACCGCCGATCCGGCCAGGCCTTTGGTGTACCAGGAGATATGTTTGCGCGCCACGCGCAGGCCGGTGTGTTCGCCGTAAAAGTCGTACAGGTCGGCGATGTGTGCGATCAGCACGGCATGTATCTCGGCCACCTGCGGCGACAGCAGATGCACGCCGGTCTGCAAAAAATAGTCGATCTCGCGGAACAGCCACGGACGGCCTTGCGCTGCGCGGCCAATCATCACCGCGTCCGCGCCGGTGTGCTGCAATACATGGCGCGCTTTCTCCGGCGAAGTGATGTCGCCGTTGGCGATGATGGGAATATTCACCGCGTCTTTCACCGCGCGAATGGTGTCGTATTCAGCCTCGCCGGTGTAGGCGCAGGCGCGTGTGCGACCGTGAATCGCCAGCGCCTGAATGCCGCAGGCTTCGGCGATGCGCGCGATGTTGGCCGCGTTGCGATTCTGTTTATCCCAGCCGGTGCGAATCTTCAGCGTGACCGGCACGTTCACCGCGCCGACCACTGTTTGCAAAATCTCCGCCACCAGTTTTTCATTCTGCATCAGCGCCGAGCCCGCCATCACGTTGCAGATTTTCTTGGCCGGGCAGCCCATGTTGATGTCGATAATCTGCGCGCCGTTGTCCACGTTATAACGCGCGGCCTGTGCCAGCATTTTGGGATCGGCACCGACGATCTGCACCGAAATCGGATCGACTTCGCCTGCATGGTTGGCGCGACGTTTGGTCTTTTCCGAACCGTAAAGCAATGAATTGGACGCCACCATTTCGGACACCGCCATGCCCGCGCCCATGCGCTTGCACAACATGCGGAACGGCCTGTCGGTCACGCCCGCCATGGGTGCGACGATCAGGTTGTTCTTGAGAGTGTATGGGCCGATTTGCATGGTCGTTTCCGAAGGGGGCGGCGATTATAAATTAATCAATACGCCCATGCTATGATGCCCGCAGTTTTTTATGCACAAGAGGTCAACATGGAGTTTGATGTCGTCATCGTCGGCGGCGGCTTGGTAGGAGCCAGCCTTGCTGCGACGCTCAAAAACAGCGGTTTAAAACTGGGATTGGTGGAAAGCGGGGCATTGCCGGAAACGGATTCCGCGTGGGACAGTCGCATCTACGCCTTCACCCCTGGCAACGTGGAATTCCTCAAAGAATGCGGGGCTTGGCAGCGTCTGGACATGGCGCGCGTGCAGCCGGTGGAAGAAATGCGTGTGTTCGGCGATGGTGATTCCAAGCTGAATTTCAGCGCCTATCAGGTTGGCGCGCCGGAACTGGCGTTCATTCTGGAAAGCCGATTGCTGCAACACGCCTTGTGGCAAGGTCTGCGCGAGCAGGCAAATCTGACCATCCTGCAACCCGCGCAATGCGCCCAACTCACTATGCAGGACGATGCCGCGCTGCTGAAACTGAAAGACGGGCGCGAGATCAAAGCCAAGCTCATCGTCGGCGCGGACGGGCGCGATTCCTGGGTGCGCCACCAAACCAACATGCCGGAAGTGCCCACGCCTTATCACCAGCACGGGCTAGTCGCCAACTTCAATGTGTCGAAAGCCCATCGCGGCATTGCCTATCAATGGTTTACACCCGAAGGCATCCTCGCGCTGCTGCCGCTGCCGGGTAAACGAATCTCCATCGTGTGGTCGGTCAGCCCCGAACATTCCGCCGAACTGCTGGCGCTCACTCACGAAGAATTGGCCGCGCGCGTGGCCGAGGCAAGCAATCACACGTTAGGCGAACTGGAAGTGATTACGCCGCCCGCTGCCTTCGCCTTGCGCGTGCTGAATCTGGCGCACCTCACCCGCCCGCGTCTGGCCTTGATCGGCGATGCTGCGCACAACATCCACCCGCTGTCCGGGCATGGCGTGAACCTCGGCCTGCGCGACGCGCGCGAATTGGCGAACGCGATATTGCAACGCGGTGCGCTGGATTGCGGCGATACCGGGCTGCTGCGCCGCTACGAACAAGCGCGGCAGATGGATATTATGTCGATGCAACTCACCACCGACACGCTGAAAAATTTGTTCGTCAACAACAACCCGCTGTTACGGTTTGTCCGCAACCTCGGCCTCAACGCCACCAACCGCCTCGTGCCACTGAAAAATATGCTGGTGCGTCACGCGCTGCTCTGATTCGTTTATTTAGGAAAACCCCATGTTTAGAACACTCTTGTTGTTATTGCTCTCCGCCTCTTTCGCCCACGCCGCCGAAACCGACCCGGTCATTACCAGCATCAAAAACACCTTGCAAACAAACTACGAACAACTGATAGGTCCAGTTGACCAAGTTAATAAATCGCCCGTAGCCGGACTGTACGAAGTGGTTACCGGCGACCATATCTTCTACACCGACAAAACCGCGCACTACCTGATTGACGGCAGTCTGTTCGACCTCAAGCAGCGCAAAAACATCACCGAAGCACGCTCGCGCAAACTGTTCGCGGTTGATTTCGCCAAACTGCCGCTGGAACTGGCCGTCAAAAAAGTGAAAGGCAACGGCAGCCGCAAAATGGCCTACTTCACCGACCCCAACTGCGGCTACTGCAAAAAACTGGAACACGAATTGCAGAGCGTCACCGACGTGACGCTGTACCTTTTCCTCTACCCCATCTTCGACGGTTCGGCGGAAAAAGTACGCGGCGTGATGTGCAGCAAATCTCCGGCCAAAGCGTGGGATAACCTGATGTTAAACGGCGTAGCTCCGGCTAAGGGAACTTGCGACGTGCAAACAGACAAAGTGATGGCGCTGGGCAAGAAACTCAAAGTCAACGGCACCCCCGCCCTGATTTTCGCCAACGGCCAACTCAACCCCGGCTACATGCCCGCCGCAGACCTGAACAAGGCGCTGGAAGCCAATTCAAAGTGATTTAAAAAGTGCATTGCCCCGCAAGGCGCGCCAATGCTTGATCTACGCGATATACATGACGTAGATTAAGCATTGGCGCGCTTCTTCAAGGGGGTGGCTTTTGAAAAATACGGAATAAAGCGTAGGTTGGGCAAAGCGTAGCGTGCCCAACATGTTTTAAAGAAGGTGAAGCTGGCCGGTAAGCCGGGTTCTGTCGTGGACAGTCATTCCTCTAGGCGTTTCGTTACCTGACGCTCAAGCAACCTACCCGCTGGCGACGCGAGCAGCGCCATAGCCAGCCTATTTGGTCTTGCTCCAGATGGGGTTTACCCTGCCACTGATGTTGCCACCAGCGCGGTGAGCTCTTACCTCGCCATTTCAACCTTACCTGATCCGTTTCAAACAGAGTCCGGGCTTTCGCCCCTCCTCTATTTGAAAGACTTTGCCGCCCTTGCGGGCGGCGAAGTCCGGCCATCGGCGGAATATTTTCTGTGGCACTTTCCATCGCCTCACGGCGTCCGGACGTTATCCGGCATCTCGCTCTATGGAGCCCGGACTTTCCTCTACACAGCATCAGTGTGCAGCGACTGTCTAGCCAGCTTCGTTGTGGAGTTTAACACGCGGGGTTGCGCGCGAACGGGAATAGCATTCGTAGGGTGGGCACGGTGCATGTGCCCACGCGGTGGATGTTCGCAAATTAACGCGTGGGCACAAAAACGTGCCCACCCTACGCCTATTCTTCCACTTGCACGCTGTAGCCGAGGTCTTTCCATTGTTTGGCTTCTTCCTGCAACGCCGTTTCGCTCAGCGGGTTTTGCGCCAGCCAGTCGCGGCTCAGGTTCAAGTGGAATTTGCTGCCGCTGAAGCGGGCGCGGATGTCGGGCAAGGCGATGTCGCTGCGGCTGCGGTAGAACAGCGAGGCCAGACGCAGCGCGAAAATCTGCGCGACGTTGGTGGCATTGTCGAGTTGGGTGTTGAGCTTTTCCAGTTTGCCCCGGTGCGCCAGTGCGAGCACGCTCAATTTGTTTTGGTCTTTGCGCGAGAAGCCCGGCATGTCGGCGTTGGCGAGGATGTAGGCGCTGTGTTTGTGGTAGCCGCTGTGCGCCACGCTGATGCCGATCTCGTGCAGGTTGGCCGCCCACGTCAGCAGGTGTTCGTCGTCTTCGTTGAACTGGCCGTCGAGGAATTGCCGTGCCAACAGGCCGGACAATTCATTCACGCGCTTGGCCTGCTGCATGTCAACGTGATAGCGGCGCATGAACTGCTGCACGGTGACTTCGCGCATGTCGTGGTTGTGCGAACGACCGAGCAAATCGTACAACACGCCTTCGCGCAACGCGCCCAAAGCGAACTGCATGCGCTCGATGCCGAGTTCGCAGAACACGCCGTACATGATGGAAAAACCGCCGGCCAGCACCGGCATTCGGTCCGCTTTGAGACCCAGCACATCGAGTTTGTCGATGTCGCCCGCCTTGAGCATCATCACGCGCAATTCTTCCAGCCCGTCGCGCGTGATGCCGCCTTCGCTGTAACCGTTTTGTTCGAGGATGTCGCACAACACGCGCGCCGTGCCGGACGAACCCAGCGCGACTTCCCAGTGTTTGCCGGAGAATTCGGCGGCGATGGTTTGCACTTCGCTGCGCGCGGCGAGCTCGGCCTGTTTGAGATTGGTTTTGTTGATTTTGCCGTCGGGAAAATAGCGTCCGCTGTAGCTGACGCAGCCCATGTACAGGCTTTCCAGTCGCTGCGGTTGCAGGCCGTTGCCGAGAATAAATTCGGTGGAGCCGCCGCCGATGTCCATTACCATGCGGCGTTCCTCGTTTTTGGGCAGGCCATTCGCCACGCCGAGGTAGATCAGGCGCGCTTCTTCGCGTCCGGCGACAACTTCGATGGGGAAGCCCAGCGCGGCTTCGGCCTGGTGCAAGAATTCCGGCGCGTTTTTGGCCACGCGCAAAGCATTGGTACCCACCGCGCGCACCGCTTCCTTCGGCAAATCGCGCAAACGTTCGCCGAAGCGGTGCAGGCAGGAGAGCGCTCTTTGTTGCGCGGCGCTGTCGAGACGTTTGTCTTCGGTCAGCCCGGCGGCGAGGCGCACCGCTTCGCGCAGACCGTCCAGCATATAGAGCTGGTCATCGACCACGCGCGCGACTTGCAGGCGGAAGCTGTTGGAGCCTAGATCGACGGCGGCGAGAAGGGGTTGGTGTTGCACGGAGCGGGGAGGTTAGTCAATTACCAGCCAAAACATGACAAGATTCTGTCGCGAAATGACACCCCATCCCCACCCCAGCCCTCCCCTTGAAGGGGAGGGAGCAGAGTTCCTCCCCCTTCAAGGGGGAGGTTAGGTGGGGGATGGGGGAGCTGTGCTGTTCCATTTTGGTTCTGGCTGATCCAGCTTAGGGTTGCTGCACTTCGCGTTCGATTTCTTCCACGGTGACGTGGCGCACATCGCGCCCCTTGACCATGTACACCACATATTCGGACATATTTTTGGCGTGGTCGCCGATGCGCTCGATGGCCTTGGCCACGAACAAAATTTCCAGCGAAGTGGAAATGGTGCGCGGGTCTTCCATCATAAAGGTGATGAGGTAGCGCATGATGGCGCGGAACTGTTCATCCACTTGTTCGTCCTGGCGCACCACTTGCGCGGCAGTGGACAGATCGAGGCGGGCGAACGCATCCAGCGATTTGCGCAGCATGTCCATCGCAATCTCGGAAGCATGTTTGACTTCGTGATAACGCGGCAGATGCAGACGGTCTTTTTGCGACAGCAGCTTGGCCATGCGCGCGATTTTTTCCGCTTCGTCACCGATGCGCTCCAGATCGGTGATGGTTTTGATGATGGCCATCACCAAACGTAAATCGCCCGCCGCCGGTTGGCGGCGCACCAGAATGTGGCTGCAACTTTCGTCGATCTCCACCTCCATCGCGTTCACGCGATGGTCGTCGTCGATCACGCGGTTCATCATCGCCACGTCGCCGGTAATCAGCGACTCGATCGCCAGTTGGATCTGACTTTCCACCAGTCCGCCCATTTGCAGCACGCGGGCGCGCACCGCTTCGAGTTCCGCGTCGAATTGTTTTGAAGTGTGTTCGCTACCGGCCATGATTCTTCCTTAAGGATTTTTGCAAATGGGGAATGTTACTTGTGCTCCGTTAAACATTTGTTACGCTCAGCGCTTGAGTGTCTGCACGCCGTCCGCCGTGCCCAGCAGCAGCACATCCGCGCCGCGCCGCGCGAACAGACCATTGGTCACCACGCCCGCCAATTGGTTCAACGTGTTTTCCAGTTCCACCGGATTCATGATTTGCAGGTTATGCACATCGAGGATGATATTGCCGTTGTCGGTGGTGAAACCCTCGCGCAACTTGGGTTGTCCGCCCAGCTTCACAATCTCGCGCGCGATGTAGCTCTGCGCCATCGGAATCACCTCGATCGGCAAAGGGAATTTGCCCAACACGTCCACCAGCTTGCTCGCGTCGCACACGCAAATAAATTTCTGGCTGGCCGCCGCCACGATTTTCTCGCGCGTCAGCGCGCCGCCGCCGCCTTTGACCATGTGCAAATGGCGCGTTATCTCGTCCGCACCGTCGATATACACCGGCAACTCGCCCGCCTCATTTAGCGACAACACGGCGATGCCGTGCCCTTGCAACCGTTTGGCCGAAGCCTCGGAACTGGCCACCGCGCCGCGAATTTTGTGTTTGATCTGCGCCAGCTCGTCGATGAAAAAGTTGGCGGTGGAACCCGTGCCCACGCCCACGATGCAATCGTTCGGCACATAAGCTATCGCCGCCTGCGCCACCGCGCGTTTCAAATCGTCTTGTGATAAAGCCATGCTCGGTCTCGTTTCAAAATCAGTAATATTGTTTCGTGCGCAGATTATTGCAGGAATTCGTTAAATTAGAAACCTTGGCGGTTGCGAATGCAGACAACTCTTTTCAAACCGGCCAATTGCCTTTAGGATTGACCTGCCGTGGGGGTGTAGCTCAGTTGGGAGAGCGTCTGGTTCGCAATCAGAAGGTCGTCAGTTCGATCCTGATCACCTCCACCATTTCAGTATTTCCCGTTTCAACCCGTTGCCGCCGCAGCATTTTTTCCCGATCGTTTGAACTTGCCGAGATGTCGTTGCGCATTCGCGGGGCAAGTCGTATCATGAATTAGCATTTGCTAATATATTGGGAGAGCGGCATGGATATCGAACAGAAACGTGTACTCGGCGAAGAAGCCTACGCCAAAGCCCTGCAATACGAACTGGACTACGGCTGCTGTCCGCAATGCGTGCTGGCCACTGTGCAGGAAACCGTGGGCATCATCGACGACCAGACCATCAAGGCCAGCCACGGTTTGTCCGGCGGCGGCGGTTTGTTGGGCGAAGGGGTATGCGGTGCGCTCACCGGCGGCCTGCTGGCGTTGAGTGCGAAGTATGGCCGCGACCGCGACAAACTGGATGCGGGGCGCTACATCAATAATTTCAAAAAAGCCAAAGAATTTACCGAACGTTTCCGCCAGGAATTCGGCGGCGTGACTTGCCAGCAATTGCAGCAACAATTCACCGGGCGCACCTTTGACATGTGGGATGCCGCCGAATACAAAGCGTTCGACCAAGCGCGCGGACAGCAATGCGCGCACGCCACCGGCACGGTGACGAAATGGGTCGTCGAGATGTTGTGATGGCGCAGACCAACCAGACCTTGCACGAGAGCATCGCGCGCCAGCGGCGCGAGTTGTTGCATGTGTTGCAAGAGCCGCTGCAACAACTGGCGCAGCGCTGCGCCCAAGTTTGGCCGGATCGGGAAAAACTGGAGCAGGTATTGGGCGAAGGGCTGCCGACGCTGCCCTACGGTAAATCGCTGTATGCGCTGGACCCCAACGGCATTCAAATCAGCAGCAACGTGACCCGCAGCGGATTGCTGGCGGCTTCTTTCGGCAGAGACCGTTCCAAGCGTCCATATTTGTGCGAAGTGATGCCGATCAGCGGCGCGCTGTTGTCCGAAGCCTACATCAGCCAGATCGGGCGGCATCCTTCGCTCACGGCGGTGCAAGTGGTGCGTGACGCGGCGGGCGCGGTGCGGGGATTTATCGGCATCGACTTCGGCCTGCGCGAGCTGCCGCTGACGCACAAGTTATACGACGAGCCGGTTTACTGGCGGCAGCTCAAAGGCGACCCGTCCATCCGCAGCACAGTGTTCCACCAGAACCGTACCGAAAGCGTGATGGACCAGCAGCTTGATGTGGTGCTGGGCGTGATCGAAGAGCTGATGGCCTACCACGGCGTTTACCACGTGATTTTGCACTTCTCCAGCAACCGCGCGGTGATCTGGGAAATGGGTGATCCCTACCGCTATCGCATGCTGGACATCGACGCGCTGATCGACCCGGATATTTGCCTCGCGTTTCCCAAAACGCCTTATCCGGCGGATGCGCTGGTGGCGCAGGAAAAAATCCGCGCCGTGCTGGATGCGTTCCGCAAACTGCGTTTCATGGACGAAATGTTCTACCTGCGTTCGGGCACGTTGAACCTGTTTAACGGCATCGTCGGCCTCACCTTCTCATGCGACGGCTCGCACTACATTCCCTACGATGAATTTCTCGGTGCAGGCCACGATTTTTGGGTCGGGCAAAATTGATTGATACGAGAGGTGTTGCGTTGGGCTGACCTCCTTCGGGCGGTCAGCCCGGGTGAATTAAATCGCCGGAGTCGGTTGTTTCTTCGGCTTCTTCACTTCCTTGTTTTTGCGTTGCTGACCTTTAGCCATGATGGTTCTCCTTGTGTGATGGAAGCTGAATAGTAATACGAACTGACGCTGCTTGGTAAGTGCAGCGCCGCTTCAATATTGAACCTCCAGCGCTTCACACAAAAATTTCATCAACGGCGTAGCGGCGGCGAAGCGATCAGCGGCCAGTTTGAGCAGATTTTTCCCGGTGACCTCGGCGGCAGACAACGGCGCGATGGCGATGAAATCCTTGCGCTTTATATCTTCAATCGCCGGGTGATCGGCAGCGTAGCCGCGCGGCGGGCGCGTCAGGCTGTCGCCCGTCAGCTCCCATTTGGCAACGAAAATTTTGTCGTCGCGCGCGGCAAACCATTGCTCGGTTTTCTGCGCCACGAGGTCGCGGATTTTGCCCAAGGCATCGGACTCGGGATGCCAGCAACCGACTGCGAGAAAACATTCGTCAGTGGCGATATGCACATAGAAACCGGGCGCATGCACGTCCTTGCCCAGTTGGTGGCGGAACTGAATGCCGATGTTGGTTTTGTACGGCGTTTTGTCGCGCGAGAAACGCGTGTCGCGGAACACCCGCATCAGCGAACCGCCCACCTTGCGCGGCTCGGCGCGAAAGTGCGGCGCGAACTTGCCCAGCAGCGGATCCATCGCCTCGATAAAATCCAGCGCCGGTTCGCGCACCAAGGCTTCGTAGCGCGGCTTGTTTTCTTCAAACCATGCGCGGTTGTTGTTCGCGGCGAGTTCGTCGAGAAATTTGAAGGTGGATTTGGTGAACATGAGGAACTCCTTTTATGCAAACTTAAAAAACCTTAGCCACGGATGAACACGGATAGTCACTGATAAAACCGTGTGTTGCACCTGAATGATGGGCGCAGGTTTGTGTGGTTTATCCGTGTTCCATCTGTGTTCATCCGTGGCTCAACTATGTATTTTGGACAAACACAAAACTTACCCCGCCCGCTCCCGACTCAAACGCAACGCAATCGCCATCTGCCGCGCCTCTTCATCTTTCAGCGTATCGCTGATCTCGCGCATCACACCTTTCAGATCGACCACTTTTTCATCGCGTTTAAACTTCCCGGTCAACACGCTTTCCGGTGTGAGCTGGCTGCTCTGGTACAGCGCCCAAATCTCGTTGCCGTAATCGGTGGCGAGCAGTTCCGGCGCGAACTGGCCGAAGTAGCTGGCGAGGTTCTGCACATCGCGCAACAGCAACTGGTGCGCCTGATTGTTGGCGGAAGCGTTGATGGCTTGCGGCAGGTCGATGATGACCGGCCCCGTGCTATCCACCAGTACGTTGTATTCGGACAAGTCGCCGTGAATGATCCCCGCGCACAACATGCGCACCACTTGCGTGATGAGGATGCGGTGATATTCGCGCGACACATCTGCGTCGAGCGCCAGATCGTTCAGGCGCGGCGCGGCATTGCCTTCGCTGTCGGTCAACAACTCCATCAGCAGCACACCCTCGTGAAAATTGTACGGCTTGGGCACGCGCACCCCGGCGGCGGCGAGGCGGTAAAGCGCATCCACCTCCGCGCTTTGCCACGCTTCCTCCTGAGCTTTGCGTCCGTAGTTCGTGCCTTTTTCCATGGCGCGCGCGCGGCGGCTGTTCTTCACCTTACGGCCTTCGGTGTAATCCGTGCTCTGGCGGAAACTGCGCTTGTCCGCCTCCTTGTAAACCTTGGCGCAACGAATCTCCTCGCCGCAGCGCACCACATAAACCGTGGCCTCCTTGCCGCTCATCAACTGGCGGATGACCTCGTCAACCAGACCATCTTCAATAAGGGGGGCGATTCGTTTTGGGGTTTTCATTCAATAGACCATAAAATATTTGTTTGTAGGTGCGAATTCATTCGCACATTTTTCTCTGCATGTGCGAATAAATTCGCACCTACACTTTGCTTTTTCTAAGCGGATCCAACAAAGCCGAAAGCCCGTTGTGATCCAGCTCCTGCATCAGCGCCAACAACTGTCCGATCTCACCCGGCGGAAAACCTTTTCGCGCGAACCAGTTCAAATAATTTCCCGGCAAGTCGGCGATCAAGCGCCCTTTGTATTTGCCGTAAGGCATGGCGCGCGTGACCAGCAATTGCAAATGTTCTGTTTGCATAGCACGTTCGCTCAATCCGTTTTTTTCTTCAGCAACGCTTTCAAATCCGCAAACGGATTATGCGTCGCCACCGCCTGCTTGCCTGCATCGCGGTCGCGCACCACCTCATCCATCACGCGCGAATGCTCGTTGTCGTGGCAATACAAACACAGCAACTCCCAGTTGCTGCCGTCCGGCGGATTGTTGTCGTGATTGTGGTCGCGGTGATGCACCGTCAACTCGCGCAGCCGCACCCCGGAAAACTCGCGCCCGCATCTCCCGCAAATCCACGGGTAAATCTTCAACGCCCGCTCGCGGTAACCCGCCTCGCGTAATTCGCTTTGTTTACGGGCTTCGGCTACCACGCGGTCGAGACGGGCGTGGTCGGGGGTGGTGTGTTTGGGCATGGCTGGGGGTGAAATGAAATAGTTAGGGCGACTATATCAGGACAAGTCGGACATGTCCTTATCCGGCTTTCAGTTCATTTTTCAGGTTGACACATTACGCGCAGCGTAATACCGTGAGCGTTATGATTAAGACGTTTTCATGCAAGGACACGCAAGCTCTTTTTGAAGGCGGCAGCCCGCGTCGCTTCCGTGCGATCCAGACAGTTGCCGAGCGCAAACTGACGCAACTGGACGCGGCGGCCACGCTGGATTTCATGCGCGCCCCGCCGGGCAACCGGCTGGAAGCATTGCAGGGCGACCGCAAAGGGCAATGGAGTATTCGCGTCAACGACCAATGGCGCATCTGCTTCAAGTTTTTGAACGGCGACGTGTTCGATGTCGAGATCGTCGATTACCACTAAGGAGGACAACATGGCCAAGAATGGAATGCGCCCGGTACATCCGGGAGAAATACTGCGCGAGGAATACATCGTGCCGATGGGTTTAAGCGTGCATGCGTTGTCGTTGTCGCTGCGCGTTCCCGCCACGCGGCTGCACGAGATCGTCAAAGAACGCCGCTCGATCACGCCGGATACCGCGCTACGCTTGGCGCGCTACTTCGGCACGGATGCGCAATCGTGGTTGAATTTGCAAATGAGCTATGACTTGAAAATTGCCGAGGCGGAGTTGAAGGACAGGATTGAGAAGGAAGTGGAAAAGATGGCGGCGTAAAGTCATTGCGAAGCTGACTTGAATAATCCGTTTCTAATTCACAGAATGGTTTAGCTCGTTTACCGTTAAAAGTGCCACAGAATTCATGTAACAGTCTGTAGCAATGCAGTTTTGTGAAGTTACATTGTTTATACCCTATCTAGACTACAACACGGTTACTCCTGTAAAAAGACAACCATGCACTTTTGTCAGGAGAATCAATATGTCTGGAATCAAAGAACTCATCGCTATTGCAGCATCAATGGATCCGCTTACGCTCGCAATTTTGTTCATTGGATTGATTAGTCTTGGCTTGATTTGGCTTGTGTCAATTGCCATTGGACGCATGCCCACGAGTCAAAAAAATGACATTTGAACTATGGTCGAAAATGCCTTGTTCTTGGCAAACTGATGCGGCTTTCCAGAAGTCGCTACTGTATGGTATGCCTATTGATTTCTTGGGTCGCGCTGGCTCCCCTGGAGAGGCAATAGCTGCGCTCAAACTTTATGTTGCATTGTGTCTGAAGGCTAACTTCAAGTCGGGAAGCTATCTGCCTGATACAGGATGCTCGCAAAAATCTATTTCGCAGCTTTGCGAGTTAGTCGGTTTGTCCAGACCCATGGCAATTAAAGGATTGAGAAAACTTCAGGAGTGGAAGATCGTTACAGTAAAAGGTGGTCGTCCAGCGATTTATCACATCACAGACTACGAAACGGCTAAGTATTGGGTGAAACTGCCTAGAACTCATTTATACGCGGGGTCTAAGGAAAAGCGCATCGAACGGCTAAGGGCAATGTCGAATCGTAGTAAGTCGACATTGCATGCACTACAGATGTATCTTTATCTTGCCGCGATTCGAGACAAGAAGTCAGGCCTTGCAAAAGTGACTTACGAGCGCATAAGCGAAGTACTTGGCATAACCAGAAATGACATATCGAAAGCCATTTCCACTTTGATTGGCTTTGATTTGATTTCCGTGAGATTGGCTGATTCAGTAGAGTCCCATGGGACGCACCCTTGTAATATTTACTGGCTACGAGGCTCTCAGGTGGGAAATAAGATGGACGGAGCCTCATAGCCAAGTAAACCAAGCGTGGGCCAAGTTGCCCGCCAAAGATTGCCTTTCGCAAGCCAATAGGCACGGCCATCTCCATCAAACGCATTGTGTAGATCAAGGAATGACGGGCATCTTCAGCGTGTTTTGTTTTTGAATTTTGCTGAGATGCTTCCGTTCATGGTTCGACAGGCTCACCACGAACGGAAGTGAAATTCGACGCGAACTCTAAATCTGCCTCACCTTAATATTCAAAGTCTGAATCCGATAAGCAATCTGTCTCGGTGTCATGTCCAGCAACCTTGCTGCTTTGGCTTGCACCCACCCCGCCTGTTCCAGCGCGGCGATAACTTTCTCGCGTTCGTCCAGTTCAGGATCATCAAGGTTGACGTTCTGTATCGTGCCTCTACTGGCGGAGATTTTTTCGTCGATGCCGGTGAGCAAAATCGCATCGCGGTCTATGGTGTTGCCTTCGGTCATCACCGAGGCGCGCTCTAAGCAATTCTCCAGTTCGCGCACGTTGCCCGGCCAGTCGTGGTGCATCAGGATGCGCAGTGCGGCATCGGTTAGGCTGAGTTGACGGCCTTGGCTGGTGCTGATTTTTTCGACGAGGAAGCGCGCGATTTCGGGGATGTCTTCCATGCGTTCGCGCAGCGGCGGCAGGTAGAGCGGCATCACGTTGAGGCGGTAGTACAAGTCCTCGCGGAAGCGGCCTTTTTCCACTTCCAGTTCCAGATCGCGGTGCGTCGCGGCGACCACGCGCACATCGACTTTGATGGTGCGTGTGCCGCCCACGCGTTCCAGTTCGCCTTCCTGCAACACGCGCAATAATTTGGCCTGGAACGAGGCGGAGATTTCGCCGATTTCGTCGAGGAAAACCGTGCCGCCTTCGGCCTGTTCAAAGCGGCCTTTGCGTTGCGCGATCGCGCCGGTGAACGCGCCTTTTTCGTGGCCGAACAATTCCGATTCAAGCAAGGTTTCCGGCAACGCCGCGCAGTTGAGTTTGACGAAGCTGCCGCGTGCGCGCGGCGAGTTGTAGTGGATGGCGTTGGCGATCAGTTCTTTGCCGGTGCCGGTTTCGCCGCGTATCAACACCGTGGTGTTCCACTTCGCCACCAGCCGCACTTGTTCGAAAATACGGCGCATGGATTGCGTGTGGCCGATGATGTTGTCGAAACCGTATTGCCCGCGCACGGTGCGCCGCAGCACGTCGCGCTCTTCCACGATCTCCAGTTTTTCCTGCGCCACTTCCTGCGACAGGCGCACGCTTTGCCCGATCAGGTTGGCCACCATTTCCAGAAAACGCTGGTACTCGGTGAGCGATTTTTTGATGGAAGGCGCGGGTTGCGCTGCCAGCACGCCAACCACTTTTTGTCCGAGGCGAATCGGCACGCCGACGAACGCGCCTTGCGGGTTATAGATGCCGAGGCGCGACAAAAATCGCGGCTCGTCCATGATGCACTCGACGACAATGCTGTTGCCGGTTTTCAAAATCGTGCCGACCACGCCCTCGCCGGGCAGATAGCTCACCTCTTCGGTGACGGCATCGGATACGCCATACACCAGCGACACCTGCAACTCGCCGCTGGCCGCATCGAACAAACTCACCATGCCGCGCTCCAGCGCCATGCCTTCGTGCAGCGCATCCAGCACGCCTTCCAGCGTTTGTTTGAAATTGAGCGAGCGCGAGAGCACGCGGCTGACTTGGTAGAGCGTTTCCAGTTCGGCGTTTAATAGATTGAGTTCGCGGGAATCAGACATGGTTGCCTCCTACTTCAGGGTTACAACCCTGCTCCCTCCCCTTCAAGGGGAGGGTTGGGGAGGGGATGGGGTAAAGCATGGTGGACAACCCCATCCCCATCCCAACCTTCCCCTTGAAGGGGAAGGAGTTGTAGTTCAGGCGCGCTTTAAACATGGCTGCCTCCATTACTAAACGGCAACTGCACGCGCACGCGGCAACCCGTGCGATACGCCGGGTCGATGTCTATCGTGCCGCCATGCCGGTTCACCACTTCCTGCGCCATGGCGAGGCCGAGGCCGAGGTGTTGGCGCGCTGCGCCTTTGGTGGTGAAGAAGGGTTGGAATATTTTGTAGCGCATCTCGTCGCCAATGCCCGGCCCGCTGTCTTCCACCAGCACTTCGACGTGGTCGGCGTGCGCGCTGCAACTCAGGCGCAATTCGCGCTGGCCGCCGCGCCGTTCGTTCATCGCTTCCACCGCGTTGGTCACCAGTTGTTTGAATAAATTGGTCAACTGCGCCGCGTGGCCGGAGAGGGTGACGGGGCTGGCCGACGGCAACCATTCCACCACCACGCCGCTGCTGAGCAAACTGGCAGTGGCAAGCTTGAGCACATCGACCAGCACTTCGTTTAGATCAACCGACTGCATTTCCTCGCTGCCCTGCGCCGGAATACACGCGCGCAATTTTTCCAGCGCGTCGCGGCTTTTTTGCATCGCTTCTTCCAGTGCGCCGACCGCCGTCGCATCGCCGCTGGTATCGCGCCTGCGCTCCATCATATTCGCCACCGCGCTCATCATGTTCAGCGGCTCTTGCAGCTGATACACCGCGCCCGCCAGGGTTTCGCGCAAGCCCTGAATGCGTTCCTGTTCCGCCAGCAACGCGCGCAGGCTGTTGATACGCAGCGCCTCCTGTTGGCGCTTGAGTTCGCCGATGTCCTGAATGGTGAGCAACAAATAATGGCGGCGCGTCGGTTCGTAAAACGCATCCGCGCCCACATCGTGTTCCTCGAACCACGACACCGCGCAGGAGAACCAACGTTTGTGGTGGTTGGATAATTCAATGCTCACTTCGCGCGCCGCGATGTTGCGGTGTTTGTCGTAGGCTTTGGCGAACGCCTCGCCCATCTGCGCGCGCAACGCGGCCAGCAATTTCAGCGCGGGCTCTTTGCCCAAGTCGCCGATGAGTTTTTTGTATTCCTGATTGTCCAGCAACACGCGCTCTTTCTCGTCCAGCAACACGATGGCCACCTGCGCCGCATCCACCACCGACTCGATCAACGTCTTCTGGTTTTGCACTTGGCGTTCGAGTCTATGCACCTCGGTCACATCGCGTTGCATGCCGAGGAAATGCGTGGTCATGCCCTCGCCATCCACCACCGGCGTGATGGTCACATCGGCCAGATAACGGCTGCCGTCTTTGCGTTTGTTCACCAGCAGCCCGTTCCACGGGCGCTGGCGCTGGATCTGCGCCCACAAGGTTTCATAGACAAGTTTTGGCGTGACGCGATAAGACAACATCGACTCGTTGTGCCCGATGATCTCCTCGTGCTCGTAACCGGTGATGCGCTGGAACGCGCCGTTGGCGTACAAGATATTGGCGCGCGCATCGGTGATCGAAATCGCCAGCGCGGCTTGCTCCACCGCTTGGCGGAACAGATGCGACGGTAAAACTTCGTCGGTGGGTTGCTGGGACATGGAAGCTCCGGTTGGATAGAAGACAAGAAGTATTGAGCAAGGAGTGTGCCGAGCTTGAAATTGGTATTTTCAAAAGGCGGCATCATGGGAAGGCGCATGGATAGGCGATCTACGTGATGTACTTGATGGAGAATGGCGTGTCTATTGGCTTGGCGAGGAGGTGGCTTGTGAAAAAGTAGGGTGGATAAGCGTAGCGCATCCACCTTCGCCCTTGATCGGTGGATGCGCTGCGCTTATCCACCCTACGCCGCATCGCTCCTCCCCTGATAAGGGGAGGCCGGGAGGGGTTTGGGGTTTCTACAAAAAAGCAAACCCCCTCTAACTCCCCCTTGTCAGGGGGAGAATAGGGTGGATGCTCTCGATAGAGATGGGCGGAATTTCACCTTGTCGTCTTTCCGACATCCCACCTATCTTCACCCAACAATCCCCAACAATTTCCGCACCTATCCGGTGCGCTAACTCAGCAAACGCCTGATTTTGTGCGTTCCCGATTGGCTGGCACGCGGCTTGCACTTAGCGGGGCGGGAGACTCTGGATATGCGCGAATATTTTTTATTGTTGCTGGCGACGGCGTTGGTGAACAACGTGGTGCTGGTGAAGTTTCTGGGGCTGTGCCCGTTCATGGGCGTGTCCAAAAAAATGGACGGTGCGCTGGGTATGGGTATGGCCACCACGTTTGTGCTGACCATGACCACCGCCGCCACGTGGATGCTGGAACACTGGCTGCTGCTGCCGCTGGGCATCCAATATCTGCGCCTGCTCGCGTTCATTCTCACCATCGCCGCCGTGGTGCAGTTCACTGAAATGTTGATCCGCAAATTCAGCCCCGGCCTGTATCAAGTGCTGGGCATCTATCTGCCGCTGATCACCACCAACTGCGCGGTGCTGGGCATCGCGCTGCTCAACGTGCAGGAGAAGAGCGACTTTGTACACAGCCTGATGTACGGCTTCGGCTCGGCGGTGGGCTTCACGCTGGTGATGCTGCTGTTCACCGGATTGCGCGTGCGCCTGGCGCTGGCGCAAGTGCCGCCCGCATTTAGCGGCGCACCCATCGGCTTCATCACCGCGAGTTTGCTGGCGCTGGCGTTTATGGGGTTTGCCGGATTGGCGTGAGATTGAAATGAAAAACAAAAACACATTTGCCACAGAGAACACAGAGTTCACAGAGATGTCCGCATCACATCTTTCTCTGTGTGCTCTGTGTTCTCTGTGGCTAAAAGTTTTTGAATTGAAGGGGTTTTGAAATGCTGATCGCAGCCATCATCAGTTTGACCATCCTCGGAACGATCTTCGGATTGTTGTTGGGCTTGGCCGCGCGTTATCTGAAAGTCGAAGGCAACCCGCTGGTGGCCGAGTTGGAACAACTGTTGCCCGGTTCGCAATGCGGGCAATGCGGCTTTCCCGGCTGCGCGGGCGCGGCGCAGGCGCTGGCCGACGGCAACGCTTCGCTCGC
>JAGVNQ010000209.1 GCA_020053195.1 Sideroxydans sp. | reverse complement strand
GGCCGGAGCGGCTGGAGTCTCGTTTGAAATATCGGTATCGGGTTTGGTTTCCATCATTCACCCCTTTGCACAAGCTGCGCTTCGCGCGAATCCGGGAAGCGTTTCATCAGTTGCAGCGCGTAGCTGGCCTCGGAATTGCGGTCTTGCATCTTGCGCTCGATACGCACGGCCAGCAGCAATTGTTCGGCAGTCATATCCTGCGTCGATTGCTGGAAGCGGTGAAAATATTTTTTCGCATTCGCGTATTCCGCGCTGGCGAATTTTAAATCGGCAAAACCGAACAACGCTTCCGGCATGCCGGGGCGCAGGATCAAGGCTCGGTTCAGATAACTTTCCGCCATCTGGAAATCGCCCGCTTTGCGCGCGCAAATTCCGGCATTGGCATAGGCGATTTCGGGCGTGGCATAAAGCGGGTTTTTCAGCGCCTCCTGGAATTGCTGGAGAGAGTCTTGCGCCCGTCCGCGCTGGCACAAGAACCAGCCGTAATTGTTGTGGGTTTCGGAACTGCCGGGATCCAACTTCAGGCCGCGCATAAAATCCGCCTTGGCTTTGTCGTCCTCGCCCAGCGCCATGCGGATCATACCGCTCACGTTGTATATCGGCGCATAAGTCGCATCGGCCCGCATCGCCACGCCGACCTCCTGCAAAGCCACCGCATATTGCTGGCGCCCGAAATACGCGCCCGCCAGTTCGGTGTGTATTCTGGCAATATTGCGCGAGCGCTCGTCCGGTTCGCGCGAAGTGGCGCAACCGGATAAAAATACCGCAATCAGAATCAAGCCCATGTAGCGTTTCATCTTCCCGCCTCCACCTGTCGTTGTGTTCTTTTTGTTTTATCCAGCACCTGCCCCGCCAACTGCCCGCACGCCGCCGCAATGTCGTCACCGCGCACCTTGCGGATGGTGGTGACAATATCGGCCTGCATCAATACATCGCGGAAACGTTTCACCGCTTCCATCTCGGAACGCTGGTACGGCGCTTGCGGGAACGGGTTGAACGGGATCAGGTTGAATTTGCACGGCACATCGCGCACCAAGTCGATCAACTCGCGCGCCTGTTGCACGCCGTCGTTCACGCCCGCCAGCATCACATATTCGAAAGTCACAAAATCGCGCGGCGCTTTGACCAGATAGCGCTGACATGCCGCCATCAGTTCGCGCAGCGGATATTTCTGGTTGATCGGCACCAGCATATTGCGCAGCGCGTCGTTGGGCGCATGCAGCGAGATCGCCAGCGCCACCGGACATTCGTCGCGCAACTTATCCATCGCGGGCACGACACCGGAAGTGGAAACCGTCACGCGGCGGCGCGACAGGCCGTAAGCATTGTCGTCCAGCATCAGGCGCAACGCGCTGACCGTGCTGTCAAAATTCAGCAAGGGTTCGCCCATGCCCATCAACACCACATTGGTGACCGGCCAGTTGCCGTCCTCATTTTTTCCGAGCTGGTGGTTCGCCCACCACACTTGGCCGATGATCTCGGCGGTGGAAAGATTGCGGTTGAAACCTTGTTTGCCGGTGGAACAGAATGCGCAATCCAGCGCGCATCCCGCTTGCGTAGAAACGCACAACGTGCCCCGGTCTTCTTCCGGGATATACACAGTCTCCACCGCGTTGCCCGTGCCCACATCCAGCAGCCACTTGCGCGTACCGTCGGAGGCGGTCTCTTCGCGCATCACCGTGGGCGCTTGCACGCAGGCGATTTGTTTCAGTTTTTCGCGCAGCGATTTAGCCAAATCGCTCATCGCATCAAAATCGGACTCCCCGCTTTTGTAAATCCAGCGCAATACCTGCTTGGCGCGGAACGGCTTTTCGCCGTGTTCCGCAAACCAGGCAGTCATCGCATCCGGTTCAAAATCGAGGAGGTTTTGCTTCATTTTGAAAAACCAAAATTCAAGCCACAGAGACCACAGAGCGCGCGCAGTCCGGTTTGCTTTTCAGCACCCCGAACAACAAAACAAGCGGCTCTATCCATCAACTGCATCCTCTGTGATCTCTGTGTTCTCTGTGGCTAAGATTGTTTTTGGTTTTTGTTGCCTTACTTAGCGCGAGTAAACGTTCAGCGCCGGGAAGTAATACGCGATTTCGACTGCTGCTGTTTCAGCCGCGTCGGAACCGTGCACCGCGTTCGCATCGATGCTGTCGGCGAAGTCGGCGCGGATAGTGCCTTTGTCGGCCTTCTTCGGATCGGTTGCGCCCATCAGTTCGCGGTTTTTCAGGATGGCGTTCTCGCCTTCCAGCACTTGAATCATCACCGGACCGGAGATCATGAAACTCACCAGATCGTTGAAGAAAGGACGTGCTTTATGCACGGCGTAAAAACCTTCCGCTTCGGCGCGCGACAGTTGCGTCATGCGCGAGGCCACGATTTTCAGGCCGGCGTTTTCGAAACGGGAATAGATTTGACCGATAACATTCTTTGCCACTGCATCGGGTTTGATGATTGAAAGTGTACGTTCGACAGCCATGCTTCTCTCCAAAATGAATATGAATCAGAAAATTCTGAGGGCGCGATTCTAGCAGTCTTTGCCAGCCCTGTCGCAGCCACCAGCCCGCGAGACCAAGCCCCGTACAGAGCGAAATCCGCAGCCCACCTATCGCGCAATATATTTCGCTCCCGCAGCCATAGATTCACGTTAAGCTGGAGCAAAGCCCAATCCCCAATCGAAAACAGATGAACATTTCACAACGCTGGTCCATATTCACCGCCGCGCCGCACCGCGTCATGCTCTTCATCGGCGCGCTGCAAGCCGTCGCCGCAATGGTGTGGTGGCTGTTCGAGCTGGCGACGCGCTACGGCTTCGTCGGCCAGCCGCTGGAATTGCCGCTTCCGTCCGCCGCCATCCACGCTTATCTGATGCTCTTCGGCATGTTCCCGCCGCTGATGTTCGGCTTCCTGATGACCACGTTTCCGCGCTGGATGAACGACAGCGAAATCCCAGCGCGGCGCTATGTGCCCGCTTTCGTTTTATTGTTGCTGGGCATCGTCGGTTTTTATGTCGGACTGTTGAGCGGGCGCGGCATATTGCTGGCCGCCACGATCAGCACGCTGGCAGGCTGGGGCGTGGCGCTGTATGCGCTGTTGCGCGTACTGCTTGACACCACGCATCCCAACAAACGTCATCCGCAAATCCTGTTCATCGCATTGTGTCTGGGCTGGTGCAGCTTGGCCGCCTACACCGTGTGGTTGGCTAACGACCACGAGACATGGCTGCGCCTCGCCATTCAGGGCGGAGTATGGCTATTCCTGCTGCCGGTATTCGCCAGCGTCGCCCACCGCATGATCCCGTTCTTCACCAGCAGCGCACTGCAAAATCCATCCGTACCGCAACCATACTGGGCGTGGTACGTAATGCTGGCGGGCAGCGTGACGCATTTCCTGCTGCAACTAGTCGGCGCACAGGCGTGGCTGTGGTTAAGCGATGCACCGCTGGCGTTTGCCGCGTTGTATCTGAGCACCGTCTGGGGTTTGCGCCGCAGCCTGCCCATCCCGCTGCTCGCCGTGTTGCACATCGGCTTCGCCTGGCTGGGCATCGCCATGCTGCTGTTCACCGCACAAAGCCTCGCGCAATTTGCCAGCCATGACGCACTGCCGCTATGGGGACTGGCACCGCTGCACGCGCTGACCATAGGCTGCTTCGCCACCATACTGATCGGCATGGCCACGCGCGTCACACTGGGACATTCCGGCCTGCCGATGAAAATCAATCACGCCGTCAAACTGATGTTCATCGGCATCCAGTTGGCCGCGCTGCTGCGCGTGCTGGCAGACATATTGCCGGTTCAGGCGAAAGTACAATGGTATCTGGCAGCCGCGCTGATTTGGGTGGTTTGCTTTGGTTTCTGGGGGGTGCGCTATCTGCCTGCTTTCTGGAAACCGCGTGCGGACGGGCAGGCAGGCTGACGGCTATCGCCAACCCAAGACAGAACACGCACCTTGCCCGCAAGCCAATAGATTCGGGCATCTTCAGCGGTCGCATAGATTTGTTGCGGATGGCCGCTTGGCTTCAAGACATAATGCCCTGACAAAAAGAGTAATCTGCTTTATCTTGATTCAACCTGATAACAAGCGGGGAAAACATGGCTGAAGAAACGCTGAAACGTTTGCTGGATGCGGAGGCGAAAGCCGAGCAGATCGTCGCGCGCGCGGAAGAGGAGCGTCAGGCCATCATCGCGCAGGCCCGGCTCGATGCGCGCGAAGCGGAACAGCAACATGCGACACAAATGGCCGACCTCCGCGCCACTTTCTTGATCCAAGCCGAACAACGCGCGCAACAAACTATCGCCGATTTGCAACATCAACACACGCGCCAGATGTTGGCTTTGCGAGCCTCGGCGCAAAAGAACGAGCCGCAAGCCGTGGCCGCCGCCATCGCCCAACTCACCGGCTAAATCCGCCATGAGCGCCGCGCAATACGCCTATCTGCACACCCGCATCAACTTGTATGCCGGGCAGTTGCTGGGCTTGAACCAGATTGACGCGCTGATCGACCGCCCGTATGACGAACAAACCGGCGATGCCGCGCCCGATGCCGCCGCGTTATACGCGGGCGATTTGGACCAGAGCAACGTGACGATTTTGCTGCATGAATTGTCGGTATTGATCCGCCCGCTGTCGGGCGCGCCGCGTGAGCTGCTGGGGTATTGGGCACACCGTTTCGAGCTGGGCAATCTCAAAACCATCATTCGCGGCAAGATGGCCAACCAGTCACAAGCGGCCATCCAAGCGCAGCTGCAGGACATGGGAAATTTCACCAGCCTGCCCATCGCCGAATTGTTGCAAAGCGATTCCGCCGCCGAACTCTTGCGCCGTCTGGAGCAAACCCCTTACGCCGAAATCGCGCGCCAAGCGCGCCATCTGCTGGAGCAGGGCGAAGCCTTGTTCGCGCTGGATGCCGCGCTGGACAGGCGCTATTTCGCGGGATTGGTGCGGCGCAGCACGGCGGTGGACGACACGGCGGGCCAACTGCTGCGCGCCATCGTCGGCAACATCATAGACCGCGTGAATCTGGTGTGGCTGTTGCGCTACCGCTACTCCTACAACCTGCCGCCCGCGCAAGCCTATTACCTGCTCATCCCCGCCAGCCACCGCCTGCTGCCGCAACAACTGCAACAACTGGCGCAATGCGCCACCTTCGACGAAGCCATCGCCGCCCTGCCCGCCCCGTTCGACCGCCTGCTCGCGGGTGTCCGCAACAGCACCGAAGTCACCTTGCACATGGAGCAAGAAGGCTGGCGCATCGCCAGCAACACCCTGCGCCACAGCAGCTTCAACGTCGCCCGCGCCCTGGCCTACATGATGCTGCGCGAACGCGACCTGCGAAGACTGCGCGCCATCGTGCGCGGCAGAAACATGCGCATGGAAGCAGGCATGATACGGGGCGCGCTGGGCTTGATAGAAAACAGAGCGGGGGTGAATTGATGTGCAACTCCGAAAATCGTGCAGCGCCTCCATTCCCTCTCCCTTGCAGGGAGAGGGCTAGGGAGAGGATAGAAATTTTCCCGTTACATAACGTTAAAACATCCTCTCCCGCTTTTGTAGATGCGAATTCATTCGCACAGCAATTCAAATTCGTGCGAATAAATTCGCACCTACCTACTCCCGCCAATAACGTAGGGTGGATAAG
The DNA here is from genome assembly GCA_020053195.1 of Sideroxydans sp. Taxonomy (GTDB): domain Bacteria; phylum Pseudomonadota; class Gammaproteobacteria; order Burkholderiales; family Gallionellaceae; genus Sideroxyarcus. The sequence goes on along the minus strand of JAGVNQ010000209.1, from coordinate 888 downwards.
CGCAGCGCATCCACCAAATTTGCTGAAGGTGGATGCGCTACGCTTATCCACCCTACAACTTCAAAAGCAACCCTCTCCCGCCAGCGGGAGAGGGAGCAAATGCGCTGACTAACCATGTTCAAACCCCAACCCATGTTGCGCATCGAGCTGAGCATTCTCAAAGAAGATGCTCCCCAAGCCTCGCTGCTGCTCGCCAACTTCGCCAGCTTCGACCCCGAGCTCAGCGAAGCCACGCCCGAGCAGTTGCCGGAGTTGCCAGGGGAAGACTGGCACAGGGCTTACAGCGCAACACGCGCCCATCTCGACAAAATCCTGTCGCACTACGCCATCCGCGCGCCGCACCGCGTTGAAGCGCCGATGCAGCCGGTCGCGCCGCAACAGTTGGACGAAATCGGGATATGGCTGAAATCGGTGTGGGATATTTGTTCGGAAGAGCAGGAACAGTTGCGCCATCTGCGCGAGGAACACCGCCGCACCGCGCAACTGCTGCGCGCGCTCGACCAGTTTATGGACATCAGCATCGACCTCTCGCTGCTGCAAAAAAAGAGCGCGTTGCTGGATGTGCGCGTCGGCACCTTGCCGCGCGCCAACATGCCGCGCTTCGAAGAAGCCGTCGCGCTGGCCAGTTATGTCGCCATCCCGTTTTTCAGCAGCGAAGAACAAGTGCATCTCATCATCGCCGGAGCCAGCGGGCAGGAGCAGGTGATTGCGCGCGTGTTACACGCCGCGAGCTGGCGGGCGATGGACGTGCCCGCCGAATTCCACGGTCGCCCGGACGAAGTGCGCCGCGAATTGAATGAAAATCTGGCGCTGCTGGAACAACAACAAATCCAAGCCGATGCGCGCCGCCGCGCCGCACCCGCGCAGGACAATCTGCGCGAAGACCTG
>JAGVNQ010000297.1 GCA_020053195.1 Sideroxydans sp. | reverse complement strand
GATTCGGGTCAAGCCCGGCAGCGGCGCGGGTTACAACGAAGTGAAGCGCATGCTGCGCGAGCAGCATTTGCACACGGTGTGCGAAGAAGCCTCCTGTCCCAACATCGGCGAATGCTTCGGCAAAGGCACGGCCAGCTTCATGATTCTGGGCGATGTGTGTACGCGGCGCTGTCCGTTTTGTGATGTGGCGCACGGCAAGCCGCTGCCGCCGGATGCCGACGAGCCGCAACATCTGGCGCGCTCCATCGGCCAGCTCAAACTCAAATACGTGGTCATCACCAGTGTTGACCGCGACGATTTGCGCGATGGTGGCGCGCAACATTTCGCCGCTTGCCTCAGCGCTATTCGCGCCGCTTCACCCGCCACCAAATTGGAAATTCTGGTGCCGGATTTTCGCGGGCGGTTGGACATCGCGCTGGATGCATTGGGCGGTAGCCTGCCCGACGTGCTCAACCACAATCTGGAAACCGTACCGCGTTTGTATGCGCTGGCGCGCCCCGGCGCGGACTACGCCCATTCGCTTAAACTGCTCAAGGAATTCAAGGCGCGCTACCCGCACGTCACCACCAAATCCGGGCTGATGCTGGGACTGGGCGAAACCGACGAGGAAGTGCTGCAAGTGATGCGGGACCTGCGCGCGCACGATGTGGAAATGCTCACCATCGGCCAATACCTGCAACCTTCCGACGGGCATTTGCCGGTGTTGCGTTACGTGCCGCTGGAGACCTTCAAAATGTTCGAGGATGCAGCAAAAGAAATGGGTTTCGCGCACGCGGCTTGCGCGCCGCTGGTTCGTTCCAGTTATTTTGCGGATGAGCAGGCGGCGCAGGCCGGGGTTTGAGTTTCACGCATGATGCTATTGGTCCGGCAGCTTGCGTCATTCCCGCGAAGGCGCATAAGCGCTAACTTTATTATGCCGGAGTATTTCTCCCTCCCCTTCAAGGGGAGGGTTGGGGTGGGGATGGGGTTTACTTTCACGAAATTCCACCCCATCCCCCACCTAACCTCCCCCTTGAAGGGGGAGGAATTAGATAAGGCCACCTCTAAAAATCCAAACTTCGTCGCAATACTACGTTGCTCACAAAAAATTACTCCTTACATATCCAACATATGCTGCGTCGCAATTTTTTGCTCGCGCCTTGTCTTGCTTAGAATTTTGAATTTTTAGAGGCGGCCATAAGTTAGCGCTTATGCGCCTTCGCGGGAATGACGTGTTACTTCATTCGTGCCGAATCAATACTGATCTGCCGCAAAGTTTCCCGCGCTGCCGCCTGTTCCGCCCCGCCCAACTTCACCGCACGTTCGGCGTATTCCAGCGCTTCGGGATAACGTTTCTGGTCGGCCAGCGTTTGCGCCAGATTGTTAAAGGCGATGGAGGAATCGGGATGGTGTTGCGCTGCTTGCCGGTACGCTTGTTCGGCGCGTTGCAGGTCGCCTTGGGCGTATGCTGCGTTGCCCTGGCCGATATGCGCGCTGAGGTTTTGCGGCCAACGTTGCAACGCGGCGGCATAAACAGCTTCGGCTTGTGGCGCGCTGATGAATTTTTCCGTCGCCACCGCCGCCGCGATGTAGGTTGATTCGTTCGCGCTTTGCGGCATGTTGCCCGGCGGCAAAGTCAGCATTGCCCAATATCCCGAGCGCGCCCAGGTATGTTCGAATGTGGCTAGTGGCAGCACCTGCCTTTGAGTCAAACCGGAGCGCAGAATAATTTCCCGGCGCGGCAAATCGTAGCCCACCACCACTGCGTAATGCCACAGCGGATACCAGCTCAATCCCAGATTTTGCAGCACCACCACCGGCGAACCGGCGGCCACTTCGCGCAACACATCTTGCATCTGCGGCGCTATTGGATACGCCAACACCCCGTTGCGCCGCGTGGCCGCCAGCATTTCCACCTGCACACTGCCTTCGCGTCCGGGCAGATAAACTTGTTCAACCAGTTGCTGCGGGGTCACCGCCACGCCCGCAGCGTTTAGCGCCATCGCCAGTGCGGCGGGGCCGCATTGGTGCGTTTCCTGCGCATGAAACGGCACGGCGACAAGTTCCGCCTGCAACGGCAACTGTTGCGGATCGGAGTCGAGCAACGCCCGCGTTTGCGGCGCGGCGCAACCGGCCAGCCAGAGCAAAAAAAATGCGCCCGCGATGGCGCGGGCGCAGATTTTGTGGAGCATATTTACTACTTGATCGAGCGGGTAAACGGAAACACCTTGGTGAAACCGAGAATATCCGTCACCAGCAAAATCACGAAAATCGTGAGCAACGTGCCGACAATATCGCCACCGGCGGGCAACTTGTCCAGCTTGCCCGCGAGCTGCTGCACTTCGTCGTCGGTCAACGCGCTCACCCGCGCATTGGCGGCCGCGTCATCAATGCCCTGTTTCTGCAACGCCGCGCGCACGTCGTCGCGGTTCAAGTAGGAGCGGATACGATCACGCTCACTATCGGCCTGAGCGGATGTCGCCACTTTGTCGGTGGACATAATTCCGGCATAAGCGGATTGGACAGGCAATGCCAGCGCCAACAGGCTGGCAATCAACAAGCGGCTGGTCATGCGCATAAAACGTGTGTTCATTTGCTTCTCCTTAAAAAATATTCCATCTCAATTACCCTCCGGTTGCGGGATCGGGCGTGAAAAGTTTAACGCAATTATTTCGTTTCAACTTTAAATTTCCGGGGTAACACGCCGGAGTGCATTCAAGTATCCGTATTTTTGCGCGGGATATTCTGTGCGCTGCCGCGCCAAGCGGGAGTATTAAACCAAAATATTCTATTAGCCATCATGTCCCCTCCCCCATGCAGGGGGAGGGTTAGGGTGGGGGTAGAAACGTTGTAGTTTCACCACTCTACCCCCATCCCAACCTTCCCCCTGCAAGGGGGAAGGAGCAGGTTCGGCTCAATTTGGATTATCCGGGTTTAAAACAACCGGATCGTGCTGAAACAGGCACTAATCGTAGTGCTCGATTGAATCTGCACAAGCTGACTG
>JAGVNQ010000198.1 GCA_020053195.1 Sideroxydans sp. | reverse complement strand
TTTCGCGCGGCGAGCTCATGGTGAGTTTTTCCATGCAGTTGATGAAGATCATGCCGGTGCCTTGTTTGCGCTCCATGGCTTTGCTCACGTGCAGGCGGGTGGATTCGGCGATGTGGCCGAGGTCGAACTTGAGCGAGGATTTGTCGGTGTTGCCGATGTTGGGCTTGTACAGTGCCAGTCGGGCTTTGATGAAATCGGTGTCGTAGCGTTTATCCGAAACCGTGGGCAACATGGCATCCGAGATGTGTCCCACCCCGCCCAGTCGCGCCGCTTCCAGCGCGAGGTCGGTGGTGGAAATATCCACGCCCATGCCGCCAATCATGATGGGAACCAGCTCGGTTTTGCCGAACTTCAGTCTGTAATCATCTACTTTTTTTGTCATAGTCTCTCCGCAAGTTCGGAGCTCTCCTCGGTTGGACTGGTCAGTTATTCCGCAAAGCGCCAGTCGTTTATTAAATCACTTTTGAATAACGCGCATGTTCCTGACGCGTGCGCAGATATTTGTCGAACACCATGCAGATATTGCGAATGAGCATGCGACCTTTGGGCGTGACGCTGACGCGCTGCGGCTCCAGCACCAGCAAACCTTCTTTTTCGTAATCGGCCAGTTCCAGCATTTCTGTGGCGAAGTATTGGTCGAAGGCGATTTGATAGGTGCTGTCGAATTCGTCCTTGTTGATGACGAAGTGACACATCAGCGCTTGGATGATGGCGCGGCGCACCACGTCGTCGTCATTCAACTCCATGCCGCGCATGATGGGTAACTGGTCGCGGTCGAGCGCGCTGTAATAGTCTTCCAGCTCGCGGTAGTTCTGGCTGTAAGTCGTGCCGATTTTGCCGATGGCGCTTACGCCCAAGGCGACCAGATCGCAATCGGAATGAGTGGAATAGCCCTGGAAGTTGCGGTGCAATCTACCCTGGCGTTGCGCGACGGCCAGTTCGTCTTCCGGCTTGGCGAAGTGGTCCATGCCGATATAAACATAACCGGCGGCGATCAGTTTGTTGACGGCCATGCTCAGAATGTCCAGCTTCAGTTGCCCGGCTGGCATGTCCGCTTCGTTGATGCGCCGTTGCGGCTTGAACAGGGTGGGCATGTGCGCGTAGTTGTAGATGGACAGGCGATCCGGGTTGACCGCAATGATGCGATCCAGCGTGCGGCCAAAACCTTGCAGGGTTTGTTTGGGCAGGCCGTAGATCAGGTCTATGCTCACCGACTTGAAGCCGTTGGCGCGCGCGGCGTTGATGACGCGCAGCGTTTCTTCTTCGCTCTGGATGCGGTTCACTGCGCGCTGCACTTCTTCGTCGAAGTCCTGCACGCCAACGCTGATGCGGTTGAACCCGGCAGCGCCGAGCAGAGCGATGGTTTCGTCGCTGACTTTGCGCGGGTCAATCTCGATGGAATATTCTCCGTCTTCCACCAGCTTGAAGTTGCTGCGTATCGCCGCCATCACGGCGCGGATTTCGTCGTCGCTCATGAAAGTGGGCGTGCCGCCGCCGAAGTGCAATTGCTCGACCACCTGGCCTTGTCCCAGCAACGTTGCTTGCATCGCCATTTCTTTGACGAGGTAGCGCACGTATTCGGCGGATTTGCTGCGGTCTTTGGTGATGACTTTGTTGCAGGCGCAGTAGAAACACAAGGTGTTACAGAACGGGATGTGGATGTAGAGCGACAGCGGGCGGTTTTTGCCTTCGAGTTTGCGCTTGCCCACCCACTGGCTGTATTTTTCGGCGTTAAATGTGTCGTCGAAACGGTCGGCAGTCGGATAAGAGGTGTAGCGCGGGCCATTCTTGTCCAGCCTGCGTATCAGCTCCAAATCCACCACCAGTTGATTTGCTTCCTTATTCATTACTCATCCCCCTGATTTTTCAACTATGCCAGTTAGCTGCATTGTCGTCTTGATATATGTCAAAATACGATCAGTATTATAACCTTTGTCTTCAGCCTTCTTGAGCCAAGCACGTGCCGCCACTGACCTCCACCCCTTTAAAAGCGTCCTGTTCCACCTGCAACTTGCGCGAGCTTTGCCTTCCTGCCGATCTTTCCGGCAGCGAACTGGAGCGCCTCGAAGACCTGATCGGCAGCAAACGCAGCTACGCGTCCGGCGAATACCTGTTCCGCACCGGCGACTCTTTTCAATCGCTGCATGCCGTCCACAGCGGCTCGTTCAAAACGCGCGTGCTGCATGAAGACGGGCGCGAACAGTTGACCAGCTTCCTGATGGCCGGAGAGATGATCGGGCTGGATGCCATCAGCGCCGATCTGCACACTTGCGAAGCGGTGGCCATGGAACCAAGCGAGGTGTGCGAACTTCCGTTCGGTCAGTTCGAACAATTAAGCCGGGAAATCCCCAGTCTGCAGCGCCATCTGCACAAAATCATGAGCCGCAAGATCGTGCGCGACCAAAGCATTATGTTATTGCTCGGCTCCATGCGCGCTGAAGAACGGCTCGCCGCTTTCCTGCTCAATCTGTCGCAACGCAACGCCGCCTTGGGCATGATCTCTACCGAGCTGCGCCTGAAAATGTCGCGCCTGGAGATAGGCAGCTACCTCGGACTCAAGCTGGAGACCATTAGCCGGGCCTTTTCCCGCTTTCAGGAAGAGGGTTTGTTGCAGGTCAAAGCCCGCTACATCGAAATTCTGGATTTGCCGCGTTTGCGCATTCTGGTCGAGAATCCCAAGGCTTCTTGTTAACTCGTTTCAAATTCGCGCGGGAATGGGTATCCTGCGCACCGCACGACCATAATAAAACTCAGGGGGTAAATATGACACAACGATACAGTGCCACGCGGGAAGAAATTACCCGCGCCAAGTGGCCGCATGAGATTTTTCTGATCAATCTGGTGTTCAATCACATTCTGGTATTCGCTTCCACCTTCGGCGTGTTCAGCACGTTTCCGCTGATGGTGACGATTGTTCCGATCACTTCATTCGTCATCACCGGATACATTTATTTCCGGGCGAAGCAAATCGCCAAAGGCGCGGAAACGGTTTTCGTCAAAGCCCACTGGGTCGTTGCCGATAGCCGCAACAAGAAATTTATGGGATTGCTGTCCATCACCTGCCTCATCATGGGCGGCGGTTTCTTGATTTCGAAAATGATGGGATGGTCGAAAATCGCCACCATCGCCATACTGGGCGGCGTGGGATTGCTCCCCTTTATGGTGTCGCTGCTGGTGCTGATTGTGCTGGGCAATGACTCCATGTATCAGGCGCGACATAGTAAACTTCCCAAAGGCCATGCGCCTGCGGCTGCAACTTAACTCTTTACCCGTATTCAAAACTCTCAGATGAGCAAAGAAAGCAAAATATATTGGGGTGTCGGCATTTTGTCGGCTCTTTTTATGGTCGGCTCTTTCTTTACGCCGCACGAGGCAAACCGCGTTGACGACTTGCCGTGGCATATCGAACATCCGGCTCCCGACCTAGTGCGGGTATTCGGTTTGACGCTGGGCGTTTCCTCAGCCGATGAAGCCGAGCAGCATTTCAAGGAACATGCCGAACCCAGCCTGTTCAAAGCGCCCGATGGCAAGATGATCGCCGAGGTTTTTTTTGAGCAGGTCGATATGGCCGGGCTGCGCTCGAAGATCGTGTTGACCATGGATGTTCCCGAGGCCGAATTAAAAGGTATGTACGAGCGCGGGTTGCGTATGGGCGCTACGGGCAGCGGCAAGAAGATCACGATGACTACCGAGGACATCGCTTATATGCGCACCCGCCCAATCAGCAGCATGTCTTATCTTCCCAGCTCCTATGTGGAAGATGCGGTTTTCCTCAAACGTTTTGGACAACCCGAGCAACGCATCAAGGAAAGCGAGAGCGGGCTTGTCCACTGGCTGTACCCGCAAAACGGGCTGGACATCACCATTGGCGCAGGTCAAAAACCGTTATTGCAGTATGTGTCGCCCAAGGATTTCGACAAGCTGGTTCAGCCGTTATTGGCGAGCGGGGAAGTGCTGAAGTAACGCCTAGTTTTTCTCGGCGTTCTCGGGTTTAGGTTTGTCATCATCACGCAGCATGTCGTCGTCGTCATCCAGCAGGATGCGGCTGGCATTGCCTTCCATGTCCTCGTACTGGCCTTTCTTTACCGCCCACACCAGCACGATGACCAGCAACACACCAAAGAGCATCATGCCGGGTATCAGACTGTAGATCACATCCATCGAATCACCTCACTGCTTTTTGAATAATGTGCGGATGCGCGCCGCGTTGCCGATCACGATCAGCGAGCTGATCGGCATGGTAATCGCCGCCACCAGCGGGCTGACCATGGCCATCATCGCCAGCGGCACCATGATGGCGTTATACACGAAAGACAGGCCGATATTCTGCTTGATCGTGAGCAAGGTGCGGCGCGACAACTGGGTGGCCTGACGCACTTTGTCCAACTCGTTGTACATCAGCACGATGTCCGCACTTTCCACCGACACG
>JAGVNQ010000040.1 GCA_020053195.1 Sideroxydans sp. | reverse complement strand
GCAATCACCGCGGCCGCGCCGGTCATATCGCCTTTCATCCCCAGCATACTATCAGCCGGTTTGAGCGAATAGCCGCCGGTATCAAACGCCACGCCTTTGCCCACCAGCACCACGGGTTTCTGCGTTTTGGCCGCGCCGGAATATTCCATGGTGATGAGTTTGGCCGGTTGTTCGCTGCCGCGCGTGACGGAGAGGAAGGAACCCATGCCCAGTTTCTGCATGTCTTTTTCTTCCAGCACGGTGGTTTTGATGCTGCTGTGCGCCTTGTCCAAGGCCAGCGCTTGCGCGGCGAGATAGGTCGGGGTGCAAATGTTGCCGGGCAAATTGGCCAGCGTTTTGGTCAGCTCCATGCCGCGCGTGGTGGCAGCGCTTTGCTCCAGCACATGCTTCAAGGCAGTCGTTGGTTTTTCCAGCGAAGCGAAGGTGATGTGCTTCAGCGTGGCCGCTTTGCCGGGCTTGCTCTTCAGGCCGTCGGCGCGGAAGGCGTGCTCGGCGGCAATAAACACCGCTTGTTTGATGACCCACGCGGCAACGCTGCCCACGCCTTCATCGCTGATGTACAGCGCGGCATCCTTGGCGGGCGTGGCGTTCAATGCTCTGAAGGTTGCATCGAGAATTTCCAGACTGACTTTGTTGTTCAGTTCCTCCGCTTTGCCCAGCCCGACCAGCAACACACGCTCGGCAGCCACGCCGGGTAATTTGTGCAACAGCAGGGTAGTGGAGGCCTTGCCGCTCATGTCGCCGCGTTTAACGAGGTCGCTCAAGGTGTGTTGCGCTGCTTGGTCGATAACCTGAGCGGCGGCGGACAATTTGCCGCCCTCAAACACGCCGACCACCACACAGCCGCTCTTCAACGAGTCCGGCTTGCTTTGTTTTATGCTAAATTCCACGCGCTGCTCCTTAAACAAAAATTAAAATTCAATGCCCGATTATCCGCAATCCCCAGACCAAAAGTCAAAGAAGCCTTGCAAGCGCAAAGTGCGCGGCATCTTCTATTGGTCGCTGATGCGCGAATTCGCGGTCATGGGCATGCTGGTTTTTTCCGTGCTGCTGGGCATCATCGTGTTCACCCAGTTGATCCGTTTCCTCGGCGAATCGGTGAGCGGTTTGCTGGCCGTGGATGGCATTCTGGTGATGCTGGGGTTCAGTTCGCTCAACTACCTGCCGGTGCTGCTTTCCATCAGTTTATTTCTGTCGGTGCTGGTGACCCTGAGCCGATGTTACCGCGATAGCGAGATGGTGGTGTGGTTCTCTTCCGGGGTCGGGCTGACGCGCTGGATTCGCCCGGTGATGGGTTATGCGCTGCCGGTGGTGGCGTTGATCGCGCTGCTGAGTCTGGTAATTTCGCCGTGGGCGTTGACCAAGGCCGACGAATTCAAGCGCAGGCTGGACAGCCGCGACGATGTTTCCGCCGCCACGCCGGGTGCGTTCCGCGAGTCCAAACAGGCCGACCGCGTGTTTTTTCTGGAAGAAGTGGATACCGAGAAAAAACGCGTGAGCAACATCTTCGTGCAGTCGGTGCAAAACGGCAGGGAAGGCACCATGGTGGCGAAAGAGGGCTATCAGGAAACGGCGGCGAACGGCGACCGTTTTCTGGTGCTGATTAACGGTACGCGTTACGAGGGCGTGCCGGGGCAGGCCGATTTCAGGATTTCCGAATTCAAACGCTACGCCATGCGCATCGAGCCGGTGGAGTTGCGTCAGGATGCGCCCAACCTGAAAGCGCGCACCACGCTTTACCTGTTGCAGAACCCGGACGCGCGCAACATGTCGGAGCTGGAGTGGCGCATCGGCCTGCCGCTCAGCGCGCTGATTCTGGCGCTGCTGGCGATTCCGCTCAGCTTCGTTGATCCGCGCGCCGCGCGCTCGTTCAATCTCATCACCGCCGTGGTTATCTACATGTTCTACAACAACATGATCAGTGTCACCAACTCGTGGGTGGCGCGTGAAAAAATCAGCGCCATGGTCGGGCTGTGGGGTATCCATACGCTGATGTTCGCCATCATGCTGGCGCTGTTCTACCACCGCATTTCGATGCGGCCATGGTCGTGGTGGAAACGATGAAATTGCTCACCAAATATCTGGCGCGGGAAATCTATTTCAGCGTGGCGCTGGTGTTCACCGCGCTGCTCATGCTGTTCGCGCTGCTCGACCTGATTAACGAACTGAATTCAATGGGGCGAGGCGATTACAAGTTGGGCTATGTGCTGCTGTTTGTGCTGCTGACCTTGCCGGGACACATCTACGAATTGTTCCCGGTGGCGGTGCTGATCGGTACTATATTCGCGCTGGTGCAAATGGCCGCCAACTCCGAGCTCACCGTGTATCGTGCCTCTGGCGTGTCTTTGCAACAACTCATCGTGGCATTGCTGAAAATTGGTTTGCCGCTGCTGCTGTTGTGTTTTCTGTTTAGCGAATTCATCGCCCCGCCCAGCGAACGGCTGGCGCAGCAGACCAAACTCAAGGCGCAAAACGCGCAAATCAGCCTGCGCGAATTCCGCTCCGGCGTGTGGGTGAAAGACGAGGGCAGTTTCGTTAACGTGAAAAGCGTGATGCCCGACACCTCGCTGCTGGACGTGAGCATTTTTCAAATGGATGCCAACAGCCGTTTGCGCAGCGTCACCGACGCGGACAAGGCCACGTTCATCCACGACAAATTGTGGGCGCTGGAGGGGGTGCGGCAAACGCTGTTCACCGAGCAGGGCGCTGCCGTCAACCTGCAGGCGCAGATGGAATGGCATTCATCGTTGAACCCCGCCATTCTCAGTGTGCTGATGGTGGTGCCGGAACAGATGTCGGCCTGGAATCTGTATCAATACACGCGCCATCTGGCCGAAAACAAACAGAAAACCGCGCGCTACGAAATCGCCATGTGGAACAAGCTGGCGTATCCGTTTGCGGTGCTGGTGATGATGTTGTTGGCGCTGCCGTTCTCATCCTATCAGCGGCGCGAGGGCGGAGTGAGCAGCAAAGTGTTCGTCGGCGTGGTGCTCGGTTTGAGTTTTCACTTCGCGGGCAGACTGTTCGCCAATCTGGGCGCGCTCAACGAATGGCCCGCCGTATTGAGCGCCACGGCGATGAGCTGGATATTTTTGGCGCTGGCGCTGATTATGTTGTGGCGCACCGAGCGCAGGTGAGTCAGCGCGCTGGCGCGGCTGATTGAACCGCGCTGGCGGGGCTAAGGGCTTGTTGTTCGCGCACCATTCTTTTCACTTCTTCGCGTTTTTCCGGCGGTATTTTGCTGAAGGCTTCAAATTTTTCGCGGGCGCGTTCGCGTTGTTCGGGGGTGAGTTTGCTCCAGGCTTCCATGCGCGAGCGCAGGCGCTGGCGTTGCTGGTCGTCGAGTTCGGGGTAGTGTTTGGCGATGGCTAAAAAATTATGCTGCTGTCTTTCCGCGAGGGAATTCCATGTGGCGGACAGCGGGGCCAGCGCTTCCTTTTGCCGGGGATCCAGTGATGCCCAAGTTTGAGCCAGCGCCGACAGCGGCAGGTTGGCGACAGTGATTAGCAGCAGGGTGAAGCAGTGTCGAAAGAGGGCTGACATCGGGCGTTCCGGGTGGTGTTAATTGACGTACATATCAACCGGCAACTCATCGGTCAGGATGGCGATGTCGATTTCGGCGTGATCGTGTTCGTTTCCATTCTGCCAATACAGCGAGCCGCCGAAAATAACCACAACGAGTAATACCGCCCAGCCCCAGTTGGGCGAAATGCGGCTGTGCGCCAGCATGTCTCCGCCCAGCCAATGCGCGAGGGAGGGCTGCGCTTGCGTGCGCTGGTGGCGCAACGCGTTTTCGCGTGCGGACTGCAATCGGTTTGCCGTGCGGGGATCGAGCTGCGCGGCGGAGCGCGCCAGCAGTTGGCCCGCGTCGCGCGGGGTGAGGTTGATTTTCATGTCAGGTTGACTCCCTTTTCTTTCAGCATCAATGCCAGCGCGTGCGTGGCGCGCGAGCAGTGGGTTTTAACACTGCCCTCGGAACAGCCCATCGCGGCGGCTGTTTCGGTTTGGCTCATATCGTGCATGTAACGCAGCAGGAAGGCTTCCCGTTGACGTGGCGGAAGCTGTTGCAATGCGCCCTCGATGGCCGTCAGGGCTTGTGTTTGTTGCAGGGCTTCGTCCGGCAAGGCTGGCTGGCTGGCGTTTTCTCTGTCTTGCAGCACGTCCAGCGGGTCGAATTCTTCTTCGGCCTGTTGCGGGGAATACGAGGAAAACAGGGTGAACCAGAACGAGCGCACTTTCTGGCGGCGGAAATGGTCACGGATGGTGTTTTGCAGGATGCGGTGGAACAGCATGGGAAACTCTGCGGCAGGCTTGTCGCCGTAGTGTTCGGCCAGTTTGAGCATGGCATCCTGCACGATGTCCAGCGCCTGCGCCTCGTCGCGCACGGCGAACATCGCGTGCTTGAAGGCGCGGCGTTCGATTTGGGCAAGGAATTCGGCTAGTTGTTCTCGGGTGGACAAAGTTATCTTTCTGCGGGCGGCGCATGATAGCAAAATCCTGTAGAGACAAGGGTTTTCGGGCAAATGTGGCGTGATTGGGGTTGACCAAATCGCCGCCAGCCTTTATCTTGCGCGGTCTTAAATTAAAGCTAATCGGGTAGTTTTGTCATGGAACTGACAGGTGCAGAAATAACCATCCGCTGTTTGCAGGAAGAAGGGGTCGAATACATATTCGGCTACCCCGGCGGCGCGGTGTTGTTCATTTACGACGAGTTATTCAAACAGGATAAGGTCAAACACGTGCTGGTGCGCCACGAACAGGCCGCCGTGCATGCCGCCGACGGCTATGCGCGCTCCACCGACAAGGTGGGTGTGGCGCTGGTGACGAGCGGCCCCGGCGTGACCAACGCGGTCACCGGCATCGCCACCGCTTATCTGGATTCCATCCCGATGGTGGTCATCAGCGGCCAAGTACCCACCAGTTTCATCGGCGAAGACGCATTCCAGGAAGTGGATGCGGTCGGCATCACGCGCCCCTGCGTCAAGCACAACTTTCTGGTCAAGGATGCCAAAGACATCGCCAGCACGCTGAAAAAAGCGTTCTATCTGGCCAAGAGCGGTCGTCCCGGTCCGGTGTTGGTGGACATCCCCAAGGATGTGTCTAACCAGAAAGCGGAGTTTTCTTATCCCGCGACGGTCAACATCCGCTCTTACAACCCGCAGGTTAAAGGCGACATCGGCCAGATCAAACACGCCGCACAGATGCTGCTGGAAGCCAAACGTCCCATGGTGTATGCGGGCGGCGGCGTGATTTTGTCGGATGCTGCAAAACAACTGACCGAGCTGGTGCGCCTGCTGGGCGCGCCCTGTACCAACACGCTGATGGGCTTGGGTGGTTTTCCGGCCAGCGACAAGCAGTTCGTCGGCATGCTGGGCATGCACGGCACTTACGAAGCCAACATGGGCATGCAGAATTGCGACGTGTTGCTGGCGGTGGGCGCGCGTTTCGACGACCGCGTGATCGGCAACGTGGGACATTTCAATTCCGTGCCGCGCAAGATCATCCATATCGACATCGATCCGGCTTCCATTTCCAAGCGGGTGAAAGTGGATGTATCCATCGTCGGCGACGTATCCAATGTGCTGACGGATATGCTGGCGGTGCTCAACAGCAGCAAGCAGAAGCCGGAAGAAGCGGCACTGAAAAACTGGTGGAAGCAGATAGCCGAATGGCGCGGCGCAAATTCGCTGTCGTACAAAAATTCCAGTGAACTCATCAAGCCGCAATATGTGATCGAGACGTTGCACAAAATCACGCAGGGTGATGCATTCGTGGTGTCCGACGTGGGGCAGCACCAGATGTGGGCGGCGCAGTATTACAAGTTCAATCAGCCGCGTCGCTGGATTAACTCTGGCGGTCTGGGCACGATGGGGTTTGGTCTGCCTGCCGCGATGGGCGTGCAACTGGCACATCCGGGAGCGACCGTGGCCTGTGTGACGGGCGAAGGCAGCATCCAGATGAACATTCAGGAGCTTTCGACCTGCAAGCAATACAACGTGCCGATCAAGATCATCGCGCTGAACAACCGCTATCTGGGTATGGTGCGTCAGTGGCAGGAATTCTTCCACGGCAACCGCTATTCGCATTCCTACATGGATGCGCTGCCGGATTTCGTCAAACTGGCGGAAGCTTACGGACACGTGGGTATTCTGGTGGAGAAACCTTCCGATGTGGAAGGCGCGCTGAAAGAAGCCTTCGCGCGCAAGGACGATCTGGTGTTCCTCGACTTCCGCACCGATTCCACCGAGAACGTGTATCCCATGGTGCCCGGCGGCAAGGGTTTGTCCGAAGTGATTCTGGCGGAGGACTTGTAATGCGACATATCATTTCTTTGCTGATGGAAAACGAAGCGGGCGCGCTGTCGCGTGTGGCCGGGCTGTTTTCGGCGCGCGGTTACAACATCGAATCGCTGAACGTGGCACCCACCGAAGACCCGACCCTGTCGCGCATGACCATCGTCACCAGCGGCTCCGACGAAGTCATCGAGCAGATCAACAAGCAGCTCAACAAGTTGGTGGATGTGGTCACGGTGATGGACTTGACCGATGGCGACCACATCGAGCGCGAATTGATGCTGGTCAAAGTACACGCTGTGGGGGATGCGCGCGAAGAATTGAAACGTATCGCGGATATTTTCCGTGGGCGCATCATCGACGTGTCCGACAAGTCTTACACCATCGAACTGACCGGTGCGGGTTCCAAGCTCGACAGCTTTTTGCTCGCCATCGACCACAGCCTGATTTTGGAAACAGTACGCTCCGGCGCATCCGGCATCGGACGCGGCGAGCGGATTTTGAAACTTTAAAAAAGCAGTCGTTAGTCGCTAGTTGGTAGTTAAACCCGCGCAGCGGACAACGCCAACTAACGACTAATGACTAATAACTAACGACTAATTTTTTATACGAGGCCAACATGAAAGTTTATTACGACAAAGACGCAGACCTGAACCTAATCAAGGGCAAACAAGTCACCATTATCGGCTACGGCTCGCAAGGCCACGCCCACGCGCAAAACCTGAAAGAGTCCGGCGTGAACGTGACCGTCGGCCTGCGCAAGAGCGGCGCTTCCTGGAAGAAAGCTGAAGGAGCTGGCCTCAAGGTCGCCGAAGTGGCCGACGCAGTAAAGAATGCCGACGTGGTGATGATGTTGTTGCCCGACGAAAACATTCCCGACGTTTACAACAAGGAAGTCGCGCCCAACATCAAGCCCGGTGCAGCGCTGGCGTTCGCGCACGGCTTCAACGTGCACTACAACCAGGTCGTGCCGCGCGCCGATGTGGATGTGATCATGATCGCGCCCAAAGGCCCCGGCCATACCGTGCGTTCCGAATACCTCAAAGGTGGCGGCGTACCGACATTGATCGCGGTGTATCAGGATAAGAGCGGCAAGGCGAAAGACATCGCATTGTCCTACGCGGCGGCCAACGGCGGCACCAAAGGCGGCGTGATCGAAACCAACTTCCGCGAAGAAACCGAGACCGACTTGTTCGGCGAACAAGCCGTGTTGTGCGGCGGCGCGGTAGAGCTGGTGAAAGCCGGTTTCGAGACATTGACCGAAGCGGGCTACGCACCGGAAATGGCTTACTTTGAGTGTCTGCATGAACTGAAGCTGATCGTTGACCTGATGTACGAAGGCGGCATCGCCAACATGAACTACTCCATTTCCAACAATGCCGAGTACGGCGAATATGTCACCGGCCCGCGCGTGATCGCCGATCAGGCGCGCGCCGCGATGAAGGAATGCCTGAAGAACATTCAGAACGGTTCCTACGCCAAACAGTTCATCCTGGAAGGCCGCACCAATTACCCCGAAATGACCGCGCGCCGCCGTTTGAACGCCGAGCATCCAATCGAAGTCGTGGGCGGCCAGTTGCGCGCCATGATGCCGTGGATCGCCAAGAATAAACTGGTCGATCAATCCAAGAACTAAAAGGCAGTTGCTAGACGTTAGTCGCTAGTCGTTAGTTAAGGTCAAACCCTTTTCTTCGGCTAGCGTCTCTTGCTTTCAACTAACGACTAACGATTCATAACTAACGACCACATGAAAAACTACCCCCACCCCATCATCGCCCGCGAGGGCTGGCCGTTTCTGGCGATCACTTTGGTTTTAGCCGTTGCCGCCAGCGTTTGGTGTGCGTCCTGGTCGATTCCGTTGTGGATCATTTTTGTGTTCGTGTTGCAGTTCTTCCGCGACCCGGCACGCGAAATTCCGCAACAGGCCGGGGCGGTGCTGTCGGCTTGCGACGGGCGCGTCATCAAGGTCGAGCGCGCGCAAGACCCTTACGTCCAGCGCGAAGCGATTCTGGTCAGCGTGTTCATGAACGTGTTCAACGTGCATTCCAACCGCAGCCCGGTTGACGGCATGGTGCAGCACATCTGGTACAAACCGGGCAAGTTCGTGAATGCCGATCTGGACAAGGCTTCCACCGAGAACGAGCGCAATGCGGTGTGGCTGAAAACCGCCGACGGACAAGACGTGACCAGCGTGCAAGTGGCCGGACTCATCGCGCGCCGTATCCTGTGTTACGTCAACGCGGGCGACGTGCTGACGCGCGGCCAGCGTTACGGCTTCATCCGTTTTGGTTCGCGCGTGGATATCTATCTGCCGTTGACCGCTAACGTCAAGGTCGCCATCGGTGATAAAGTACGCGCCACCGAAACCATCCTGGCGCAACTCTGAACCCAATGACTCCTCCGAACCCGCGCAAACCAATGGACCTACGTCGGCGCAGCATTTACCTGTTGCCCAACCTGTTCACCACGGCTGCACTGTTCGCTGGTTTCTATGCCATCGTGCAAGCGATGAACAGCAAGTTCGAGTTCGCTGCCGTGGCCATTTTTATCGCCATGGTACTGGACGGTCTGGACGGGCGCGTGGCGCGCATGACCCACACCCAGAGCGAATTCGGTGCGGAATACGACAGTCTGTCCGACATGGTGTCGTTCGGCGTGGCACCTTCCATCCTCATGTACGAATGGGCGTTCCGCGACTTGGGCAAATGGGGCTGGTTCGCCGCCTTCATTTACTGCGCGGGCGCGGCGTTACGTCTGGCGCGTTTCAACACCAACATCGACGTGGTGGATAAACATTATTTTCAGGGTTTGCCCAGCCCGGCATCGGCCGCGCTGGTGGCGGGTTTCGTGTGGGTGATGCAGGACAACAACATCAGCGGCTTTGATCTGCGCTGGTACGCCGCCGCGCTCACCGTATTCGCGGGTTTGAGCATGGTGAGCAACCTCAAGTATTACAGCTTCAAGTCGATCAACATGCGCAAAAGCGTACCGTTCATCGTCATCTTCCTGTTCGCGGTGTTCTTCATGTTCATCGCGCAAAATCCGCCGCTGATTTTGTTCCTGCTGTTCTTGGGCTACTGCCTATCCGGCTACGTGATGGCGCTGCTCGGATTGCGCAAGCCTGCTACGCCGCCGCCTTTGCCGTAACTTTAACGCTGCCACAGCGTTTCAGCTTGCCCCGCCGCCCGGTTCAACACGCGGCTAAACACGAACAACAAATCTGACAGCCTGTTGAGATATTTCTGCCATGGGGGACGGAGCCCTATTCTTTTTCAAACTGCAAATTCACCTGCTCGCCGCTTAACCCACCAGCCGCCTTTGCCTTCTTGCGCCCTGCCTGTCCCGGTCTCACCGAGCGCGCTACCGCACTCTCAATCTGATCCTTGAACCGCTCTGCACCCACTGCCAGTCCCTTGTTAAGCGAATCGCGGATATCCGTTAACTGCGCATCATCAAGCTGATACCGGAATAAATCGCGGTAGGCTGCTCTGCGCGTCTCTTCCGTGTTGCCCAGCGCCAAATACAGCTGATGGTCGTCAATCAAATCATCCTGCTTGCCCATCGCATTGCTGTCATAACTCGACCAGCGATAATCCTGCGGCTGCGCCACCATATTGGCCCGCACCGGGTTCAGCTCGATATAGCGGAAGCAGGTCAGCAGATACTGCTCCTGATCCACCAGGCTCGACTTGAATCGCCCCTCCCACAACGTCCCGCTCCGTCGATAAACGAAGTTGACGTATTGCACATAGCGACTGCCCAGATAACGCATCAGGCTGGACAAGCCATCTTCATTTGTCGGTGTAACCAGCAAATGAACATGGTTCGTCATCAGCGCGTAAGCGTGTATCGAGCAACGGTAACGCAGAGCTCCTTCCTTCAAGCTATGCCGATACGCGAGGTAATCCTCGTCGGCGAAAAACGTTGGCTGGCGATTGTGGCCGCGCTGCACCACGTGGTGCGGCACACCAGAAACTGTTATCCGCGCTCGCCGTGGCATGGATCAATTCCTTTTTGTTTCATGTCGCACATTAAAAAC
This sequence comes from Sideroxydans sp., assembly GCA_020053195.1. Lineage (GTDB taxonomy): Bacteria > Pseudomonadota > Gammaproteobacteria > Burkholderiales > Gallionellaceae > Sideroxyarcus. The sequence goes on along the minus strand of JAGVNQ010000040.1, from coordinate 639 downwards.
AATTGGGCTCCGTCCCCATTTCATTCATTCAAACTAAGGTACAGCGTCGGCTCGCATCAGGGTGATCTTTTTGATGACGTCTTCATCCAAGCGAAACTCGACATGAATAGAATAGCCGGAGCGTGTAAAGCGATCCCATACTCCGTATTCGCCGAGAATCGGGTCACTGATTCTGCCGCCGCTCTTGGATGGAGAACCAAGGCGCGCAATGACTTCTTGGCGACTGGATGTCAATGGCAGATCCTGAACATCCTCCTTGAAGCATCGCGATTCGTCGGAGTAGAGGAAAATGCTGTTCACCTTATCCTCACCATCACATACGAAGTCCATACCGTCTTGAGAAAAGACATAATCGATGAGCGGCTTCTCAAGATCGTTTTCAAAGGACTTCTCGAAGATCCAGTTATTGAAAGGCGGATCAGCCAGCAGAATCGAAGCTTCCCCGCCCAAGTAGTTTGCAAGCGTTTTAATCGTTAAAGTCATCGGTTTCTCATTGCCTCATCAAAAACTGCTCGATCCCGAGCTGCCGCCGCGTCAACAACAATAGGGGACAGACCATCATGGCACTCGGTTAAGCCAAAACACCCCTAAAAACAGAGGGCTGAACACTTCTGAATGGTAAGCTTTTGTTACGACACG
>JAGVNQ010000309.1 GCA_020053195.1 Sideroxydans sp. | reverse complement strand
CCAACCTACAAATCTTTAGCCAACGAGCAATTTGCGCGCTCTTGTGATGGCGGCTCCCACCTGTTGCGGCGCGGTACCGCCGGTGTGGTTGCGTGCGGCGAGTGAACCTTCCAGTGTGAGTACGGCGTAAATGTCGTCGCTGATGAGGTTGGAGAATTGTTGCAGCTCTTCCAGCTTGAGTTCGGCCAAGTCGCAGCTCTTCTGTTCGGCGTAACGCACCGCCAGCGCTACCGCTTCATGCGCATCGCGGAACGGCAAGCCCTTCTTCACCAGATAGTCGGCCAGATCGGTGGCGGTGGCATAGCCCTGCAACGCGGCGCGGCGCATGGCTTCCGGTTTGACGGTGATGCCGGTCATCATGTCGGCGTAGATGCGCAGCGTTTGTGTGAGCGTGTCGGCGGTGTCGAACAGCGGCTCTTTGTCTTCCTGATTGTCTTTGTTGTAGGCCAGCGGCTGGCCTTTCATCAGCGTGAGCAGCGCCACCAGATTGCCGTTGACGCGCCCGGTTTTGCCGCGCACCAGTTCCGGCACGTCGGGGTTTTTCTTTTGCGGCATGATGGAAGAGCCGGTGCAGAAACGGTCGGCGATGTCGATGAAGCCGAAGCGCGGGTTCATCCACAGGATCAATTCTTCCGACAGGCGCGACAAGTGCGTCATCACCAGTGCGGAACACGCGGTGAATTCGATGGCGAAGTCGCGGTCGGACACCGCGTCTAACGAGTTCTGGCAGACGGACTCGAAGCCCAGCAGTTCCGCCACCAGTTCGCGCTGGATCGGGTAACTGGTTCCGGCCAAAGCGGCCGCGCCCAGCGGCAGGCGGTTCACCCGTTTGCGCGCATCGGAAAAACGTTCCACATCGCGCTGGCACATTTCGAAATACGCCATCAAGTGATGGGCGAAGCTCACCGGTTGCGCCACTTGCAAATGGGTGAAGCCTGGCATGATGGTGTGCGTGTGGTGTTGCGCCAGATCGAGCAGCGAAGTTTGCATCGCTTTCAGCAGCAGCACGATGTCGTCGATGCTGCTGCGCAGATACAGGCGAATGTCGGTCGCCACCTGATCGTTGCGCGAACGCCCGGTGTGCAGGCGTTTGCCCGCATCGCCGACCATGGTGGTCAGACGTTTCTCGATATTCAGATGCACATCTTCCAGATCGAGCGACCAGACGAAATCGCCACTAATGATCTCGTTTTCGATCAGCCCCAGGCCGCGCCGGATGTCCTGCAAATCCTGCGCGCTGATGATGTTGCAGTGCGCCAGCATTTGCGCGTGCGCCAATGATCCCTGAATGTCGAACAACGCGAGCCGCTTGTCGAAATCCACCGAAGCGGTATAACGTTTGACCAGTTCGGATACCGGTTCGTTAAATCGTCCCGACCATGTTTGATTGTCTTGCATCGTTGCCATGTCTTGTCCAGAATGAGCGGCACTTGAGAGGGAGCTATGCCGAAGGCGCGCAGTATAAATCAAAACATTCACCCCAAGCTGTTGCCCGACTTCCGCAACATGGGCACGGTGTTGCGCATCGTGCTGCTGGTAAACGGCATCGCGCTGCTGGGCGCGCTGTCGCAAGCGATCTCGTTCGCCGATACGCTGGGCCGTTTTCTGCAAAGTTCCGCGCTGATGCAGCCCGTGCTGTTGTGCAGTTTGCTGTTGTTGTACGGGCTCAATCCGCTGTTGCAGCGCGTGAAGTATTGGCGGGGGGGATTGCTCGCCGTCGCAACGGTGGTGGCGATCACTTTGTTGATCGACAGGCTGGGGGGGGAATTATTTTCCGCGCCAAACGATGATGGCTTGTTCCGCTATTTTCGGCATGCGCTGGAGAGTGTCGCGCTCGCGCTGGTCATGCTGGCGTATTTTCGTTTGCGCATTCTGGTGTTGTTTCCCGCGAAAGACAGCGCGCGGCTGCAAGCGTTGCAAGCGCGCATCCGCCCGCATTTTCTGTTCAACACCATCAACGCCGTGTTGAGCATCGTGCGCGCCGATCCCAAGCGCGCGGAAGCCGCGCTGGAAGATATGGCCGACCTGTTCCGCGTGGCGATGAACGAGCCGCGCGAACTGGTTGAATTGAACAAAGAGGTGGCGCTGGCGCGGCAATATCTGTCCATCGAAGCGTTGCGCATGGGCGAGCGTCTGAAGGTGCATTGGGACACGCAGAACATGCCGCCGGACGCGCTGATTCCCCCGCTGGTCTTGCAGCCGTTGCTGGAAAACGCGGTGTATCACGGCATCGAACCTCTGGCCGAAGGCGGGACGATCGAGGTCAAGCTGTACCGGAATAACGACGAGCTGCATCTGGAAGTGGGCAACCCCGCGCAAAGCCGGACCGCGCCGCGTGTGGCTGGCAACCGGATGGCGCTTTCCAACATCCGCGAACGATTGTCGTTGCTGTTTGATGTCGAAGCGCAATACCAGGTCGAAAGTGAAGACGGCCACTACCACGTTCATATCCGAATCCCTTATGTGAAAGAGCGGCAACATGAATGACACCATTACCTTGCCGCTGACCGTGTTCGTCGTCGATGACGAAGCGCCCGCGCGCAACCGCCTCAAAGAGTTGCTGGCCGACTGTTCCGCCCAGCTTCCATTGCAGTGGGTGGGCGAAGCGGGCAACGGCCAGGAGGCGCTGGACAAACTCGCCGAAACGCCTGCCGAAGTGGTGCTGCTGGACATTCGCATGCCGCAGATGGACGGTATCGAGCTTGCGCGCCACCTGAATAAATTCCAGCATCCGCCCGTCATCATTTTCACCACCGCTTACGATGCTTATGCGATTCAGGCGTTCGAGCAGCGCGCCATCGACTATCTGCTCAAACCCATTCGCTTGGGGCGTTTGTTCGAAGCGCTGTCGCGCGCGCGCGACAGCGTGCCGCTGCGCACCGAAGTGTTGCAGGAACTCACGCCCGAACCGCGCGCCAACCTTTCCATCCACGAACGCGGTAAAGTGTTCCTGATTCCAATCGGGCAGGTGCTATATTTGCGCGCTGAATTAAAATACGTCACCGTGCGCACCGCCGAGCGCGAATACCTGATCGAAGAATCGCTCACCGCGCTGGAAAAAGAATTTGCCGCCCGCTTCGTGCGCATCCACCGCAACTGTCTGGTGGCGAAAGAGGCGATTGACGGTTTTGAAAAAGGGGGAGACGAAGGCGAAAGTGGCTGGTTGTTAAAACTGAAAGGGCTGGAAGAAAGATTGCCGGTCAGTCGCAGGCAAATGTCTATCGTTAAGGAATTCGGCAGGTAAATTATGCGCATACTCATCATCGAAGATAACCGTGATCTGGCATCCAATATGTTCGATTTTCTGGAAGCCAAAGGGCATGTGGTGGATGCGGCGGGTGACGGCATCACCGGCATGCATCTGGCGCTGGTCAACCAATATGATGCCATCGTGCTCGACCTGATGTTGCCGGGCATGGACGGTCTCACCCTGTGCCGCAAACTGCGCGGCGAGGGCGGCAAATCCACGCCCATCCTGATGGTCACCGCGCGCGACTCGCTCGACGACAAAATCGCCGGGCTGGAAGCGGGGGCGGATGATTATCTGGTCAAGCCGATCGAATTGCGCGAAGTGGAATTGCGCTTGCGCGTGTTGTTGCGGCGCGGTGGCGACCAGACGCACAAGCAGAAAACCATGTCCGTGGAAGACCTCACGCTGGATACACTCACCTGCTCGGTCAAACGCGGTGACAAAAACATAGAGTTGCCGCCCATTCCTTACAAAATTCTGGAAGCCTTGATGACGCGCTCGCCGCAGGTCGTCAACCGCGAAGAAATCGAACACGTGGTGTGGGGCGAAAGCCGCCCGGACAGTGATTCGCTCAGGGCGCACGTGCATCTGCTGCGCGACATCATCGACAAGCCGTTCAAACGCAAGCTGCTGCGCACTATGCGCGGTTTCGGTTACCAACTGGCCAGCCCGGATGTTCCAGGCCAATAGCCTGCGGCTGCGCGTCGCCTTCCTGTTCGCGTTTTTTGGCGCGGGACTCAGTATCCTGGTGTCGATAGGTACTTATCTGGCGGTGAAAGAAATCGGCCATCAATTGATCGACGACACCTTGCGCTCCGAGTTGCACGAACATTCGGCCTACCCCATTTTTGAGCCGCCCAACACTTCGACCATGAATGGTTACATCATCTCCCCCGATGACGTAAGCGAGTTCATTCCGCCCGAAATCAAAGGACTTGCTCCTGGTAGCTACAACCTGCGTATCAAGAATACCGCACAGCGCGTGCTCATTGAGGACAGGGGGCGGGCGCGTTACTTCATGACGTTTAACACTACCAGCCAGCACCAGCACGAAGATGAATATTCCCGCTATCTCGCGCTGTTCGCGCTGACCATGACTGTTATGTCCTCGGCGGGCGGTTTCTGGCTGGCGAGCCGGGTGACCCGCTCGGTCAGAAGGTTGGCAAAACAAGTGGGCAATGCCAATCCGGAGGATGCCGATCTCGAATTGAGCAGTCTGACCGACAATGACGAAGTGGGCGCGCTGGCGCGCGCGTTCGACCGCTACCTGCGGCGCTTGCAGGAATTCATCGAGCGCGAAAACTATTTCACGGCGGATGTCAGCCACGAGCTGCGCACCCCGCTCGCCATCATGCTGGGTTCGGTCGAAGTGCTGGAGCAGGATCAAACCCTGTCGGACAAACAGAGAGAGCGCATCGCGCGCATACGCCGCGCCGCGCAAGACATGACCGAGCTCACCTCAGCTCTCTTGCTGATGGCGCGCGAGCAACAACGTACAACGGAAGATCAAAACGACCAGGTCGGCGAAGTCGTGCGTTCCTGCGTGGAAAAACACCTGCCGTTGATCGCCGGTCGCAAAATCCGCATGGAAGTCAAACTGATCGCCGAACCGGACTTGAGCTTCGAGCGCCCGCTGCTGGAAATCGTGGTCGGCAACCTCATTCGCAACGCTTTGTTCCACACCAATTCCGGTTTTCTTTTGCTGACTTTGCAAGAGGATAAATTGATCGTGCAGGACAGCGGAGCGGGCATGCGACCGGAAGAATTGGCGCGCGCGCTGGAGCGGTATTACAAAGGCTCTTCCAGCGCCGGTTCCGGCGTGGGACTGTCGCTGGTCAAACGGATATGCGAACGGTACGGCTGGCATATTTTGCTGGATAGCCAGCAAGGGCAAGGCACCACGGTCACCATCGAATTTGCGGCAAACAAACATATACACAAATAATCAATTCGAACCGAACTCGCTCCTTCCTCCTTGCAGGGGGAAGGTTGTACCCGCAAGGAGTAGGCCGTGGTTGTAAGGGGCTTGCGCCCCAACAACACACGCACGGATGGGGGTAGAGTCGTTGAACAGTAACGTTTCTACCCCCACCCTAGCCCTCCCCCTGCAAGGGGGAGGGGACATGATGAAGATTTGATTCTCTGGTTTTCTCTGTGGTGAGTTTTTTGATACAGTTTTTTGCGTGGTATCAAGCATGATTGAACGATGACAGAAAACTATAAAATTGCGATTATCGGCGCAGGACCTGCCGGGCTTTCCGCTGCGGCACATGCGGCCGAGTCGGGCATTTCCCACATTCTGCTAGAGGCGGCGGCGCAGCCCGCCAACACCATCCATCATTTTCAAAAAGGCAAGCTGGTGATGGCCGAGCCCAAGGGGCTTCCGCTGCGCAGCGCGCTCAGCTTTGCTGCGGGTTTGCGCGAGAATATTTTGCGCGACTGGCAGGATGAAATTGCCGAACGCCGGGTCAATCTGCGCACCGGGGCGGCTGTCGCGGCAATCTCGGGGCAGCGCGGCGCATTTAGGATCACCCTGGCCAGCGGGGAAGAATTGGGCGCAGAGTGCGTGGTGCTGGCCATCGGGCTTCAGGGCAATATCCGCAAACTGGGCGTGCCGGGCGAAGAGATTTCCGGCGTGCAATACCAGCTCGATGACCCGGACGCATTCGCCAACGAAACCATTGTCGTGGTCGGCGGCGGCGATGCCGGGGTGGAGAATGCGCTGGCGCTAGCCAAGCAAAACCGGGTCATTCTGATTAATCGCAATGAAGAATTTTCCCAGTGCAAAGAAGCCAATTTCGACTTGTTGATGGCGGCGACCAATCAGGGGCGAATCGAAACCCGCCTCAGCACGCGTGCCGAGCGCGCGGAAGCGCAAGCGGAAGGGAATTTCCCCCTGATGTTTGTGGCGCAAACCCCGCAGGGGCTGGAGCATATCGAATGCCACCGGGTGATCGCCCGCGTGGGAGCAACGGCCCCGCGTGCGCTGGTGGAAAGTTTTGGCGTGCGCTTCCCCAACGACGAACTCAGCGCCGTTCCCCAACTGAACGAACAATACGAATCGAACGTGCCGGGTCTGTACATTATTGGCGCGCTGGCCGGTTATCCGCTGATTAAGCAGGCGCTGAACCAAGGCTACGAAGTTGTCGAATATATTCTGGGCAGAGCGGTCGAGCCTGCCGACGAAGCCTTGTTGCGGGAAAAGTTTGCCCCTATTCGCCGGGTGGAATCGGTGGCGCAAGGGATCGCGCTCATCAAACAGTCCGTCCCGTTGCTGGGCTCGCTGACTACGCTGCAATTGAGAGAGCTGGTGCTGGACAGTCATTTGAGTTCGCCGCAGGAAGGCGAAGTGATTTTCAAGCGCAATGACTATAGCAACAGCTTCTTCTCGATTGTTCGCGGCGAAGTTCTGATCGAAACGGAAAGCGAGGACGGTGTCGCGGCCACGTACCGGCTGGCGGCGGGAGACTTCTTCGGCGAAATGGGCTTGCTGTCGGGGCGACGCAGATTGGGCACGGCCATCGCCGGCCAGGATTGTTTGCTGGTCGAAACCCCGCGCCGCGCCATGTTGAAGTTGCTGAATTCGGCAGACGGCGTGCGCCGCAAGCTGGACGAAGTGGCGCTCAAACGCATTATTCAGGCTTATCTGGACACCAATCTGTCTTCGATGGAACTGGACACGCTGGTGCAGTCCGCCCAATTGAAACATTACGCCGTGGGCGAGCTGCTGTTCAGCGAAGGCGACGCGGCGGACGGCTTGTACATGATACGCAGCGGCTCGGTCACGGT
>JAGVNQ010000332.1 GCA_020053195.1 Sideroxydans sp. | reverse complement strand
CAGAGCGTTGTGCAGTTTTTGTAGGTGCGAATTTACCTCGTAGAGGTTCTTGCACCCTGTGGGTGTTCGCACGTTTAACGTGTTATGTGCGAATAAATTCGCACCTACAAACCCCTCAACTACGATTTTTATACATGCACCTTGCCCGCAAGCCCCTAAATACGGGCATCTCCATCAAGTACTTCGCGTAGATGCCCTATCCATACGCCTTCCCGAGCAGTTGCATTCCTTGCCATAGCAAATTTCGCATCAATTTCTTCTGGTTCAAAACCTGCTCGTCCAAAAAGACCAAGCTAAACCGTTGACCAAAAATGATTTAACACAAATTTGACAAATATATCGTTGACACCCCGCACAAAGCCCTTTTACAGTTCAGGTCACTTGCAAATCCGCTACACGCACATCGCACCGCACGCACGGAGCGAGGCAAACAGCGGAATCCCCAGATCAGGAGCTGGCGCAAGACGCTTCAAAAGACTCAACAGTGAGTTCTTCCAAGGTTCGGGACAGAATCTGGATGGAAATTATTTTGAGTCGAAGAAGCGCAGCGGATGACGGGCATTTTCCGTCCCGATAACTGAGGGTTCCTGCAAAACGGGAATCAAACGCCAGCACCAGTTTTTGCGTAAGGGGGAGTCGTAAATGACTGCAAGCTTCTTGCTGTTTTCTGCGCGCCGTTGCGGCATGCTGCCTAATTTTTCCGTATCTCAAAACACCACGCTAGAACACGCCGTCACCGACAAACAATTCCTCAACCTCTACAGCCAGCTCCCCTACGACAACCACTTCGCCGCCATCTTCGACTGCTGCCATTCTGGCGGCATGACGCGCGAAGGCGCGCGCAAGGCCAGAGGCATCACCCCGCCGGACGACATCCGCCACCGCGCATTGCGCTGGAACGCAGAACTGCAAATGTGGGAAGACCGCCCCTACGCCAGCCCCAACCCCTCGCCAATAATCCGGCACAAATCAAACGTGAAAACCGTTCGTGCTGAACATGCGAACGTGATGGCCGTTCGTGCTGAGCTTGTCAACCCGATGACCGTTCGTGCTGAGCTTGTCGAAGCACAAGTCTCTACGCACCACCGCATCGGACGCGCGATCAGCCTGCGCTCCATGGCGAAGAAGCAATACGACGCGACGCGCAAAACGCTCAAGCACCACGGCCTCTACCTGCCCGTCATTCTCGAAGCCTGCCAGGAAGAACAGCTTTCCTATGAATACCGGCATGGGACGCAATCGTATGGCGCGTTTACCTACAGCCTGGCGGCGACGTTGCGCGCGAGCCGGGGGAAGAAAGTTAATCCTTCGTTTGTTCAGTTGTTGGATAGGGTTGAGGAGAGGTTGAAGAAGTTGAAGTATCAGCAGGTGCCGAATCTGGTGGGGCCGAGGGAGGTTTTGCGGGAGGGGTTGCCGTGGTGTGGGGGGAGTTTGAGTAGTGCGGCAAAGGGGAAGAGGGGGAAGAGATGAGTGGGTTTTTGAATGTGTTAATGCAAAACTTGACCATTCGTTCGAGTGTAGGGTGAATAACTGTTTTGGTCACTATTACTGCTTGCTCATAGTCTAAAAACAAGTATTTTTAGAAAACACTAAGGAGGGGAAATGAAAGTTAAATCGCTATTTTTATCTGCAACATTGCTAGGATTTTCGCAAACAGTGCACGCAGGTTTATTTGATGCAGAAAAATCAAAAATTGAGTTTTCGTTAGGGCTTGAGAACAGATCATCTTCCGCTTTTAGAAAAACAGAATTGTCTTGGGATGGGGTTTGGCATTTTGAGGATGATAAGACACCAAAATTAAAACTTTCATCAAAACCATATTACAAATATTCCAGCAGCGAGTTGCAAACAGCACAAGAACGAGCTACAAAAATCGGCTTTGATGCAATAAAAGCATCATATGAATTCGGATCGTTTGCTCCATATATATCTGGGGGTATGGAGCAACAACAAGTCGAAACAAATAATTCAACTGGAAGTTCAACAAAAAAGGATACTTTTACCTCAATCGGTTATGGGCTTACATATTCATTTGGGGAGGGAAGTGGCGCAATGGTTACGCTGTATCGCTATGACAAGTACTTAACTATATTTAAAGATAGAAAATCCGACGAGACTGGCATGAAACTTAGCTTTGATCTATGCAAATTTTTTGATAAATGTAAAAAGAAAGTGGTTGAAACACCCGTTAAATAGGAACAAAGGGGACGGATTTATTTTATTGTCTGAACTGCCGCATAAATAAATCTGTCCCCATTGTTTATATACTGAAGGAATTCATCGGTTATCCAATTCCAAAGCAATTCCAAACAATTCCAAAGGGGTCAGCATCACAATGTTTTTTCTCACAAAGAAAAGTGATGCCGACCCCAATAGTTCTGAGGAGATGTGAAATGCAAAAACTTAATGCGAAGTTGCCCCTTTAGTTTGTCAGTCTCTAATCGCTTATGCGTGATTACGAAACTTGGCTCCGCGCACGAATTCCACCCCACGAATTAAGGAGCAAGCAATGGCATACGACCTCACCAAGTTTGAACAAGTCTGCGAGTTTATAAAGAAGAACGATCCAAAGCTGATTGGAGCTGTAGATAATCTTCTCGGCATGACTTTGATCTTCTCACCAGTGGTTATCGGGCCAGTAGCTGCCGCTGCGTACTTGCCTGCCTTGGCGGTGAAGAACGAACTTGTGCGGATTGGAAAGGAGGTATTTGACGCTTTCCTTAATAAAAAAGATGCCGACTACATAGCAAAGCAGCAGAGGATGCAGGCCGCTTATTCGCTGTTGGTTTTTACGGCTTTTTTTGAGGCTTTGGATAGCGAAATTCCCAAAGAGCTTCGCGACAAAATCATCTTACTCAAGAGCAATAAAGAAACGGTAGTGAAGAAGGCAATTGAAAAAGTTGCTTGCTCGCCATCGAAATCGCATGATAGATGTGCGATATCAGATACACAGGGCTCTCTGATTTCTACCTCGATTTCCTTTCCTCATCCCACAGAGTCACTTACTCAACAGGCAAAGCGCCATGCTCAGTTATGGACGGAAATGGGGAAAGGCTTTCATGAGTTCCTTCGTAGCTTGGCGTTCTGGGAGAATTTAACGGAAAAGGAATCATCGGCCATAGGAGCGGCAATTGGAAAAGTACCTGAAGCATCGGCAGCGTATTTTGAAGCCCAATACTTTGAACTGTCGCGCCGTTACGACGAATTTGCCGTTTGGGCAAATCTTCAGGAGCATAAGAAAACAAAGGAACTAATTGATCAATTATCTGGTTACGTAAAAAGCTATGCAGACCTTGCCAGCGCAGGAAACAACTCAATTGATATTGGTTTCAGGAGGCTTCACGAAACCGTTCTAAACATCCCAAAAACACTCAAGATTAGCCAAGCAAAAGAGATTGTTGACAGCCTAAAGTTGCACTATGACGCACGAATTAGCGAACCCATCACGGGTGGTGAGAAGATAGATTCAGAGGATGGCAAACCACGGCTCTCGTTTCCGAGTGTTCGTGACGCTTTCATTCCCCAATCGTTTCGAGTCTTACGCCAAACCGCCAAGAGCAAGAGCTTTGAGGATGAAGCAACTTGGAAAGACTCCCCCAGGAGAGATAATTTAGGCGCCTTCTTGCTCAGCTACTTGAGTTCACCCTATAGCACAGATACGCCGCTGGTAATTCTCGGACATCCGGGTAGTGGCAAGTCCCTGTTGACGCACGTTCTTTCAGCCCAACTAATGTCAGCGCACTACACGGCTATTCGAGTACCACTCCGTGAGATTGATGCTGGGGCTGGCATTGTAGGTCAAATCGAACAGCGACTTCGTTTCATAACAAATCGCACAATTGACCCATGGGCAAGGCTAAGCGGCGCATTCAAAAATAGTCCGCCTATTGTCATTCTGGATGGATATGATGAGCTGCTCCAGGCCAGCGGAAATGTGTTCTCAAATTATTTGAAAGAGGTGCAAAACTTTCAAATAGCTGAGGCCGAACAAAAGAGACCTGTTCGAGTTATTGTGACGAGTCGAGTGACGCTCATCGACAAAGCTTACATCCCTCAAGGCTCAACCATTCTTCAGCTCCTACAGTTTGACAAAGTACAGCAAGAACGTTGGCTTTCGATCTGGAACAAAGCCAACGTTAATTACTTTCATAATGCGAAAATCGAAAAATTTGCGTTACCTAATACGAAGGAGCCAGGTGCGGGAAAAATTCTTGCGTTAGCCGAGCAGCCTTTATTGTTATTGATGCTCGCACTTTACGATTCTAAGGACAACAAACTCAGGCAAAGCAAATCTCTTGATCGCACGGTTCTCTACGACAGCCTGCTACGCCGTTTTGTGACGCGCGAAAAAGGGAAAGATGGGGCATTCGATGCGGGCACTGCTCAAGATAAAAAAAATGCACTTGATATTGAAATGCAGCGGCTCGGGGTTGCGGCCATTGGAATGTATAACCGCCGTTCACTGCATATCTTGTCTACAGATTTGGACAACGATCTGAAATTTTTCGATTTGGAACGAGAAATGAAGGCCACTGCAGAGAGAGCATTGAGCCAAGCGGATCTATTGCTGGGTAGTTTTTTCTTTGTTCACAAGTCCAAAGCACAACAGCAAGCAGGAGTACTTGAGCACCACGAAGAAACATCGGCCTTTGAGTTTCTTCACAATACGTTCGGTGAATTTCTTACAGCCGATTTTATCTTACGGGTAGCTTTGACCGAAGTGGAGGCGTTGAAGGATATGGATGCAAGTCCAAGACTCCATATGCAACGCGACAAACTGCTCAATGATGCAGATGGTTTCTCTCGCGACTGGTTTGCAAGCTTAATTTATACGCCGCTATTTACCCGCCCAGTTGTTCTTGAGATGGTGCGCGAATGGATCACTCATGTTTTGAAGCAGAGAAAGCTTTCAAAGCAGGAGTTTTTGTCTCAACTGGACTCCGTTATTTTGAATCAACTTAAACGCATTTTGAGCAAGCGGGAAATGCCGACAATCATGAGGAAAGAAACAGTCCAGGAAAATTATCGCGCTACTTTTGATGAACACCCCTTGCTCGGTCATATCGCCATTTACAGCCTCAATCTCATTCTTCTTCGAGTAATCGTTGGCGATTCGCATTTTATCTTTGATGAGAGTCAGATAAATAAGCATGAGGATGGGACTCGGCCATGGGATAGGTTGGTGCATATCTGGCGTTCGTGGTTCTCTTTGGACAACTTGAACGGTGTAACTGCGCTAATCCGTGCGGATAGAGTTGGGACGGAAATTCATATTCGCGCAAAGGATAAGTTTCAGGTGGACGAAAGCCAGAATCGGTTAGAAACCTGCCTTAGCGTTGCCATTGCACTTGGCGACAACATTTCAAGTGGACTGACTGGCCTCCTCCTGTTTGATCCTGCAAAAGAAAACTCGTTAAGCCTTAAGGACATTAGTGAGCGACTGGACTCGGAAAAAATTGATCTGGAGTTCCAAATCGCCATGAAGCTTCTTTTCAAATGTGAGCATCGTATTGTGGACGAGGGAACGGAAGAATTCGCCAAAGTGGCACGGCAAACCTTAAAAATGGCATTGAAGGAAGGTAAGTTCGTCGAGCTTGAGCACATCGCTCTAAGCGTACGTCGTGGTGTATTACATATTTGGCACAATGATTCTCGAAAGTTCCGTGCAAATCAAAACGGATTTGAATTTTCCTTACATGCGTTCCCTTGGGATATGGCTGGCGAAATTGCTATGCGGAATCCACATGCGGCATTGGTTCTTTTTCGAACCGCTAATGAAATGCCTAATGGAGAATGGAAACATAGATTCGGCCGCGAATTTGTGGAGTCATTTTTCCACAGACATCATCCAATGGAAATGATAGATCATCACCCCGAGAATATGATTGTGTGGTTAGAGTTGGTACGCGAAATGGGAGGTAGTCATTTATTTGACCAATTCGGTGGGAAATACAAACATCATGAATTCTTCGAGCGATTACTAGACCCACGTTTACTGCTTGACTTGAGCAAACGTCATCCCGAAGTCGCTTTGACTTGGCTGCAACTGGCACGGGAGATTGGCGGAGATCAATATATTGAGCACTTCGGTAAAAAGGCGCTGCATTCCAATTCATTTGAATGGATGTTTGATCCGCGCAATCTGCTTGAGATGGCCGAGCACAACCCAGAAACTGCACTGGCTTGGCTGCATTTGGCACGGGAGATGGGAAGCGAGCGACATCTTGAACACTTCTACAATGAATTGCTGAATTCTGGATTATTCGAAAGAATACTTGGTCATCATAATCTGCTTGAACTGGCCGAACACAATCCAGAGGCTGCTCTAGCTTGGACGCGACTGGCGCGGGAGATGGGCGGCATAGAATATATTAAGCATCTCCTCGGCAAAAAATTTCTGCATTCCAACTCTTTCGAACGGATGTTTGATCCGCGCTATCTGCTCGAACAGGCTGAACACAACCCAGCGTCCGCTCTAGCATTGACACATTTGATGCAAGAAATGCAAGACATGGATGGTGAGAAAATATTTGAATACTATGATGAAGAAAGCTTTGCACGTTTTTTTGACTCAATCTCACTTATCCGTTTGATGAATCGTAAGCCATCAGTCTTTGCAGTGCTGGTATCGCTGGCAAGGAATACAAAATCACGCCGTGCGATTAAGGCCGTTATTAGCTGCCTAACAACCAAGCCACATCAAGCCGATGGCGCGAGGCTACTTATCGGACAATTGCCTATATCTGCGCTCTCCGATTTGAAATGGTTGGCCGAGACAACTGGCGACCCAGAAATAAAATTGGCACTCAATGCTTACCTGCATTAGTTTGTATGCCGGTTCGATTTATTTTGATGAGGATGAATCGATAGGGTCTACCATTGAATTTGCAGAATTAAATGGGCCAAGCTCAGATTTTCAACGTCAACTCCCCAAATATCCGTGATCTCCTGCTTGGTACGATTCATAACTGATCTGGCATTCCACTGAGAGCGCCTACATAATTGTCCTTTATATAAGTTCACTTTAAAGTAGAATTATCCGTTATGGAAAGCCAATTTCGCACTGTCATTCGCCAGAAAATTATTGATGCGGAAGCTGCGCCGCTTCCGCTGCTGACGCGGCGGGATGTCTGGTTGCCTGCCGTTAAAAGTAAGGCGACTGCGGTGATCGGTATGCGGCGGGCGGGCAAGACGAGTTTGTTGTGGCAGATTTTGGCGGACAGATTTGCCGCTGGTACGCCGCGCGAAGGTTTGCTTTATTTTAGTTTTGAAGACGAGCGTTTGGCGGACATGCGTGTTGAAGACCTCGATCTTCTCGTTGAGTTGTTTTATCAGCTTAATCCGTCATGGCGCGATGCGCGGCGGGCGACTTTTTTTCTGGATGAAATCCAGTTGATCCCGGGCTGGGAGTTGTTCGCGAGGCGTTTGTTGGACAGCGAAAACATTGAGCTTTTTCTCTCAGGTTCATCTGCGCGTTTGCTTTCGCGTGAAGTGGCAACCAGCATGCGCGGCAGGGCGATGGAGGCAGTCGTTACTCCGTTCAGCTTTCGCGAGATGTTGCGTCACGCGGGCAATGAGCCGCAAAAAATGGCGGATCGTTTAACCAAGGCGGAACGCTCTCAGCTCGACAAAGATTTGCTCGACTACTTGGCACACGGTGGCTTTCCCGAAGCGCAGGGGCTGGATATCCGCAATCGTTTGGAGCTGTTGCGGACGTATGTGGATGTGGTGTTGCTGCGCGATGTGGTGGAGCGCCATAACCTCAGCCAGCCTCAAGTTTTGCACTGGATGGTGCGGCAGCTTTTGGGGAATGCCGCCGGGTCATTCAGTATCAATAAGTTCCATGCCGATCTCAAGTCGCGTGGCGTGGCGGTGGGCAAGGACACTTTGCATAGCTATCTCGCGCATTTGGAAGATGCTTTTCTACTGTCCAATCTTGATGTCGCTACAGATTCCGAGCGCCGCAAACAGGTCAACCCGCGCAAGGTGTATCCCGTGGATACCGGTTTGATGGCTTTGTTCGACAGGTCGGGAAAGGCCAATGTGGGGCACGCGCTCGAAACAGTTGTGCTGCACGAGTTACAGCGATGCGGCGCGCAAGTGAATTATGTGCGCACGCCCGGCGGTTTTGAGGTGGATTTTTATGCACGCGGTTTGGATGGCAATGAGGCGCTGATCCAAGTCTGCGCCGACCTGGACAGCCCGGATACATTGGCACGCGAAGTGCGCGCCCTTCAAGATGCCGCCATTATTTGGCCCAACGCTTCTTTGCATCTCATTGCATTGAGTCGCCCCAAGGAAATATTGCCGCAGGAGATTCAATTTCATACGGCAAGCGAGTGGCTGTTGAGACTTGAGTGAGTTAAGGCCACCTCTAAAAATCCAAACTTCGTCGCAATACGGCGTTGCTCACAAAAAATTGCTCCTTACATATCAAACATATGCTGCGTCGCAATTTTTTGTTCGCGCCTTGTCTTGCTTAGAACTTTGAATTTTTAGAGGCGGCCTTAAGGAATTAAAGATTTAAATTGCCGCCGGCAAAGCCGGTGGCTTATTGGGTGAACCCCTCAAAGGGGCCAATAAAACCGTAAGCCGCCCGAAGTCGGCTGCAATTTCGCATCCCCCTTTTACAAAGTGGGGGATAGTCAATGGTCTGGGATGCGCAGGGGAATTTGATGGTGCAGGAGAAGGCGGGAATCCAGTTGATTGAACCTAGAAAACGCAGTTGAGGGGGTTGTAGGGGCGAATTTATTCGCCCGCTCAACGTGTTATGTGCGAATGAATTCGCACCTACACTGTCGGAGTAACGCTTTGGATTTTCGGTGTATTCAGCTTCAACTGAGTTTTTTTGGTTGAATACTCCCCGCGAAGCGGGACAAAACCAAACTTTGTCCGCTTCGCGGAATATTATATTTGTTGGATTCCCGCCTTCACAGAAATGACGGTTCAAATGGATTGATTGGTTTGAAAACAATCTCCTGAATGGTTGGGCTTTTGCAGGAGCGAGCAAGCTTGCTCCTACATAAAAATGCACAAATGGATATTCATCTGCACGAGACAAAACCCATGGCTCGCCTTCAATTTTTCCAACCTCACTTAACGGGAAGCCAATAAATACGCGCTTCTCCATCATGTGATAGGTGTAGATGCCCTATCCATGCGCCTTCCCGAGCAGTTGTGTATTAAAAATTCGCCTTTCACGTTTTTTTGACAAAAAAATAATTGACAGTTTGCCTCCCCTCCTCATAGAGTTCGCGCACTTGCAAATCCGCACAACGCACATCGCACCGCACGCACGGCGCGAGGCAAACAGCGGAATCCCCAGAGCAGGAGGCTGGCGCAAGAAATATCCCGTTTGACGGGATTTTTTCAGTTGCATTGCCAGTTCCGAGGGGGAGTCGCATGTCGCCTGAAACACCAGCCATCCGCTTTGCCTTGTGCCCGTCGCATTTACCCGCAGCGGACCTCCCTCTTCCCGCCTCATTTCGCGCCTCCCAAACGCCGGGCTGCTCGCGCGCGCAGGGGTATTTCCCGATTCCATTCAGGAGAACGCCATGTCAAAAAATGTTGTGAATTTTTCGGTCGGATTTTTTGCGAGCGTCTGCGCGGTGTTCGTGCCGCGCATGATGTCCATGTTGAGCAACAGCGAACAAGTCCGGCATTTCGATAACGACTACATCGTGGTCGGGCTGGTGTTCGCGCTCATCATCGGTGTCATCACAGTCATCTTCGAGCAATCGAAAAACAACAAGACCGCCGCCGAGACCTTCATGACCGCGCTCGGCATCCCGGCCTTGCTCGCCGGGACGTTGAACACCGGAATGGCCGGCAACGAATTGCATAAAAGTGCCACGACTACCAACAAGCTGATCGAATCCATGCAACAACAGAGTGGCATCCAGGAAGAAGCGGCTGAAATCATTTTTCTCCAGGCCGATCCCGCCAATGGCAGTTCACACTTCGACTTTCAACTCATTCCCAGCGCGCACGCGGAAGAAGAAACCGGCCCGGACAGCGGAGACGGGTTGAACCTCGGCATCCGGGTCGAACAAAAACCCTATGTGGTCGTGCTGGAAACAACCGGCGACAGGGCGGAAGCCTTCAACAAAGTAGCCGAGTTGCGCAAAGTCGCTCCGCTGGCAACGGTCGTGCAGTCTGACAAAAGTTATCTGGTCATCGACAACCCGCAAAAGCGCGAAAAATCCGATGCATTGCTCGCGGCCATCCAGTTAAGAAAAAGCGCCCATCTGAACCCGCGTTTGCTGCAAGTTAAATAGTACGGATTTCCTGAAACAGTATCGCCCCGCATTACCAACCCCACTCAAAGGAGAAAACCATGAGCATCGTTGCTGTCATTACCCCCGACGAACTGGATGGAAACGGACAAATCACCAAGCCGGGCGTGGTTTTGTCATGGCACGATTTTGAGCGCCACTATCTCGCCATCGGCGATTCGTGGTTTTCCATCAGCGATTTTTTGACCCCGGCTTTTCTCAACACCTTCGGCACGGAAGTGCCGCTCAAACAGGACACGCTGATCGTCAACTGCGCCTACCCAGGAAAATCGCTGGCCAGAATTGTGGACTGGAGCACCAGCAAAAAATTCTACGAACTGCTGTACAAGAAAAATTTCGCCTGGGAATGGGATGCCGTATTGCTGAGCGCGGGCGGCAACGACATCGTGGCCGCCGCAGGCGGCGGCATGCTCCAACCCTGCGCCAACCCCGCCAGCTTCCGCGACTTTATTGTCCCGGGGTCAATGGCCAGGTTTGAAAATTATTTCAACGACCATTTCCGCTATCTGGTTGAACTGCGCAACACCTCGGAACTGCAAGCCAACCGCACCATCCCCATCCTCTACCACACCTACGCCTACGTGACCGTGCGCAACGCGCCCGCGCACAAAATCATCGGCCCCTGGTTATACAAATCTTTCACCGGCAACAACATCCCCACGCAATACTGGAAAGACTTGTCGGACTGCCTGATGGACGAACTCGCCACGACCCTGCGCAAACAAAAAACCATACACCCCAATCTCACCGTAATCGACTCCCTCGCCAACGTCGCCTTCGTGCGCGCGGCGGAAGGCTCGACCGGCGACAACGGCGACTGGCTGAACGAGATCCATCTGAACAACAGCGGCAAAATAAAAATGGCGAAGTATTGGGCGAATTGGCTGTAGGCCACGAAGCGGCAATGAGGGAGAAATTTACAAACCATCAGGGAGAAAGCAAATGTTCGGGATCGATTCGCTGGATGTAATGATAGGAGTCATCACGGTATATCTGATGTTCGCATTGGCCTGCACGGCAATGGTGGAAGCCATCACAAGCTGGCTAAACGTGCGCAGCACAAATCTTGAGGCAGCCATCAGCGAATTTCTGCACGGTGAAGACGCAACAGGCAGCAAATTTGTAGATGCCTTTTACGCCCACCCGCTGGTGCAGTCGCTCAGCAAAGGAACAGATGGCAGACCTTCATACATCGACCCCGCCCAAGTCGGGCGAGTTGTCACCGACATCATCCTCGCCAAAGAAGGCATGACCGCGATCAAGCAAGCGATAGATAAATTGCCCGGCACAACTCAAGACAACCGCATCAAGGGATTGCTCGACTCGTTGCAAAGCGATGCCAAGGAAGACATCGCGGCGTTTCGCAAACTGATCGAACACCACTACGATGCCGCGATGGACAGGGCATCCGGCTGGTACAAACGCAAAACCCAAACCATTACACTCATCGTCGCGGCAACGTTTGTCATTGCGGCAAACGTCGATACGCTCAGTCTTGCCAACACCCTCTCCTCCAATCCCGAAGCAAGAGCCAGAATGGTCGAGATCGCCCAGCGTCAAATGGATGCTGCAAACGCGGCCAATTCCCAGTCGGCAATACCTGCGACCAACACAGACAACACAACAGCGGCAGCCCCGGTAACAGAAGCCAAAGATCGCACCGAAAAAGCCGCAGAGGCATTGGCAAAAGCCAATGAAAATTTAACGTCGGCTGGCATTCAACTCGGCTGGCAGGCACCCCCCGCAGGCTTTGGCAACTGGTTGAGCAAAACAATCGGCTTGCTGGTCAGCATCCTCGCGATTTCGCTTGGCGCGCCATTCTGGTTCGACATGTTAAGCCGCGTGATGCAAGTCCGCGCAGCAGGTGCGTCGCCGCGCGAGAAGAAAGCGCCAGCTGCTTGAAAAGACAAAAGTGAGCGCATGTTTAATTACTCATCTGCGCTCATTTTTGAAAATACCGAATGCACGGTGAGAACGGAATTTATCGGCGCTGGCTTATGGGTATCACAAAATCAAGGTGTTGTAGGTCGGGTTTTAACCCGACAAATCGGGCTGAAGCCCGACCTACGTTCTAGCAGTCAATCCAGGATAATTGAAGGGAAATCAATATGGCAATCACTGTAAAACTCGTTCAAGCAATCCTTATGAAGCATTTTTCACACTTCAACACCAGCGGCGCTGCCGTGACAGTAGATACACCATTTGAAACAAGCCTCAGCAATACGCAAGTAGCTGGCACCAGCCCCAGAGCCATGTTCAAAGCAATATGTCGCCACGACATTGTCGGTAACGGGGGAAACGATAACGTATGGGCAAGCGACTGGGCAAAACAAACATGCGCCTCGCTGTCCATCGAATTGGCTAAGTAAGGGGATGACGCATGAAGCAATATAAATTTATTCCCATAGCCGGATGGTTGCTTTACAACTTGTTTTCCAGTTCAGTCTGGGCTCAACCTGTAGCGGAAAATACTTTGTCTCTGGGGGCAGTGAGAGATATCACCGAAAAAGCGGTTGTCCGTTTGATGGTCAAGCATGCAGAAGCCTGGAATGCCGATGACAAACTTGTCCAAAGAAAGACGCTGGTTGCAGGACGAGAAACCTTTTATACAACATCGCGCAAAGCCGAACTCAATGTAACTGAAAACGGCACATTCGATGGAGTCATACTGAGATATGGCGTTCGCGCATACAGCGTCAACAATGAACTGGATAAAGTTCTTACTCAAGCAAATGATGGCAAACCTGTCATCTCCATAGATTCGGATTCATGGATTCATGTCTTTCCTGTCGAGATCGGATTCGATGCTGATGAAAATTTCAACAACCGCGATGCGCTTTTAGAAGTGGCTTATGTGCCTTTGCTGTTATCGGACGGCAACTGCTTTAAGCTTGGCGCGAACCCCATCATCGGCATTTCAGCGCAAATGGGGCAGCAAACAAGGGACAGCAACAGCGCCGCTCTTGCAGGCCAACAAACCGGAACCTCCGGCACGCTTAGGCGCATGAAACTGGATGCCAAACTTGATATTCCATTTACCTGCCTGATACGGCCATCCGGCAATCCGGCCACAATTGATGCCAGCTCAATTCTGAGTGTTCTAGGCAGCGACATCTCGCAGTTAGGCAGTTTTCTTTCTGATTGGACGCTCTCAACATCCGCCACTGGTTGGCGGGACTTTTCCGATGATCGTTCGTACAAAAAATATGAAGCGGTGCTCAGAATCCCAACAGGCGAAAAATCCACGCTCGACTTAAAAAGAGAACTCGGCGCTGCACCAACCGCATTTGATACGGGCGCAAAGTTCAGCGCGAATTTGACGCTTGCCTTCTAGTGTAGTAACAACCTTTGAAAGAGCGAGGGTCGGGGGCGAAACGAGCGAGTCCGGGTACGCCCCCATAAACCCTGCTTGACCGCAGCCCAATAAACACGGGCATCTCCATCAATCGCATGAGCTAGATCGCCTATTGACGGGCGTTCCCATGAGATTGGCAATTTAAAATCGGGAAAACAACGCATCGCACTCGCAGCCCAGACTCCACCCAATTGACGCACCCGCATCACGGTGCTACCTTGGTGACACTTTTGCAAGGAGCCGACCATGGTAGCAACCACCACACTCAAACTTACCGATGAACTGAAAGCGCGCATTGCCTCCGTCGCTCAAGCCTCGGGCAGAACACCGCACGCTTACATGATCGAAGCCATGGAAACCCAAACCCGCCTCGCCGAAATGCGGCAATCATTCATCGCCGACGCGGTCGCCTCTGCCGCCGAAGTGGATGCGGGCGGCGCGCTGTACGCGATGGAAGATGTGCAGGCATACATCCTCGCACGCACCGCAGGCAAAGCCTCCAAGCGCCCCAAAGCCATCGCCCGCACTGACTCGCCGCCCAAGCCCCGCAAACACAGCGCGCGGTGAACGCCATGCCCCAAGTGAATTTCACCGAACGCGCACTGACCGACCTCGAACGCATATTCCAATTCCTCGAACAAGAAGCGCCGGACATCGCTATCAACGCAGGTGAAAATATCGTCGATGCCACCTCGGTGTTGCAACGCCACCCACTGATCGGTCGCCCCGCCCCGCACAACCTGCGCGAACTCGTCATTGCGCAAGGCCGCACCGGCTATGTCGCGCTGTATCGCTACCTGCCCAAGCACAACCGCATCGACATCCTCGCCATCCGCCACCAGCGCGAATGCGGATTCATCGAATGAACGCAAAACCAACAAACACAGCCATCTTCAACGCATGCCTCGCACATCGCCGATTGACGCGGCGTGCCGTGATGTTGCCTGTTATGCCTTGTCGAAACTCCCCGACCTGCGCATAATGAAATTTCTGCAATCATGAACAAGGAAGCCACGCCATGTCCCGTCTCGTATGCCGTCTTACTTTCGCTTTTGCCCTGCCGCTGATCGCTTTGTCCGCGCAGGCTTCTTCCTGCGATCCCGCTGCGGCGGATGCACAGCGGGCCAACTACGAAGAGTCGGTGTGCGCCAAGAAGGCGTTGGAGTCGGCGGACGATATGCTGCAGCAGGCGGCGAAAGTGGCGCAGCGCGGCGAGTTTGAACAGATGTGCGGCATCCAGTATTCGGCGCTTGTGCTGCTGGATAAATACCGGGGCGGAGAATGGCGCGCGGATTACAAATATGTCGCGGGCAAGGTCGATGCCGGCTATGCCGATTTGCTGGACAAATTCACGAAGACGACGTGCCGCAAAAAGACCGACCTCTACCGCTATCTGGCGGAAAAAGGCGATGCTTGGGGTATGTACAACTTTGCGCTCGCATACTCCAAAGGCGTTGTCTTGCCGCAGAATGATGCGCAGGCGTTGGCGTGGTACGAAAAAGCGGCGGCGCAAGAATATATCCCCGCCTACCTCGCGCTGGGCACCATGTACAGCGACGGAGCCGCCTTCACGCAGGAATATCCGGTCGCCTTCGACTGGTTCATGAAAGCCGCAGAACGCGGCGATGCGGGCGGACAATTTATTGTGGCGGGTATGTACCGCAAAGGCGTGGGCGTGCAGCAGGATTTCGCGCAGGCCGCCGAGTGGTACAAAAAGGCCGCCGAACAAAAACACGCGGGCGCACAAGCCAAACTGGAAGAAATGTATAAAGCGGGCGAAGCCAAAAAACCGTCGGGTTTTTGGTAGTCCGTAGGTAAGGGCAATACCCCCACTCACGACCTGATTGACACCGCCCGACCCGCTCCTCTACATTCCGTCACGCGCGCGCGAAACGTTTTCAGCCGCAGCCACCGCCAGCCAAAGGGGAGCCACTTGCAAGCAAGCCTTACCGATCACCTGTCGTCCGATGCAAAAAAATCGGGTTCTGCGCCGCTCGCACTTTCTCGCGCCTTTGGGCTGAACTGATGGCGATGCCGCGCGTTTTCGGCAACAACCAACTCTGGGCGCAATTCGCCAAACTGCTGCTATTGGCGGCGCTCTATTTCTTCAGCGCCAAACTGGGGCTGTATTTCCCCACCCACGACAGCCACATCACCTTGTTCTGGTTGCCCACCGGGCTGGCCACGGCGATCCTGTTGCGCTGGGGTTCGCCCTATCTTATCGGCGGAATTTTTCTGGGCGCATTCCTGTTCGACCTTTCGCTCGACACCGCCATTCCGCCCGCGCTGTTGAGCGCCGTCGGCAACACCCTCGCCCCGCTCACCGCCGTGTGGTTGTTAAAACGCTGGCGCTTCGACCCGTTCCTGACGCGGCAATCCGATT
>JAGVNQ010000211.1 GCA_020053195.1 Sideroxydans sp. | reverse complement strand
GCGATGGAAATGGCGCTTTCTATCCCGCAGCAATTTTTGTCGCTTAACCCTCCCTCCCTCGAAAGGAAGCTTCATGTCCCAGTTTGAATACAAAATCCACGGTAACGATTTGCAGTATGTGCAGTTCACGCTGGCTCCCGGGCAGGAGGCGTTGGCGGAGCAGGGGGCGATGATGTTTATGGATCCGCAGGTCGAGATGAATGCGATTTTGGGCGATGGCAGCGAGTCGAAGTTCGGGGTGATCGGGCGTTTTTTCAACGCGATCAAACGCTCGTTTACGGGCGAGTCGATGTTCAGCAGTTTGTACGAGAATAATTCCAGCCAGCCGCAAAGCATCGCGATTGCCGCGCCCGGTCCGGGTGAGATTGTGCCGATCAATCTGGACGAGCAGGGCGGTTCGATTATTTGCCAGAAGGGCGCGTATCTGGCTGGGGAGCGCGGGCAGAAAATTCAGATCGCATTCCAGAAGCGGGTGCGCGTCGGGCTGTTCGGCGGCGAGGGTTTTATCATGCAAAAAATCAGCGGGCGCGGCACGGTGTTTATCCACGCGTCCGGCACGCTCAAACAAATGGCGCTGGGCCCCGCCGATTCGCTGAAGATTGATACCGGATGTTTGGTGGGCATGTCGTCCAATGTGCGCTACGACATCAAATATACGGGCAAATTAAAGACCAGCATATTCGGCGGCGAGGGACTGTTCTACGCCACCGTTTCCGGCCCCGGCCACGTGTGGATGCAGTCGCTGCCGATGAACCGCCTGAGCCAGGTGTTGATGACGGCGGCGGTGACGGGTCGCGGGCAAGGGTCAATGTTGGGCAAGTTGTATCTGGCCGGTATTGTGATCTTTGTGCTGGTTTCAATTTTTGCGGGTGACTGAATAGTGAGATTTTTTCAGTCCAGCTTTGATTTGAGAAATTCCATCATTTCGGCGCTGTCCCATCAGCGCCAACTTTATTGAGTTGGAGAATTTCTCCCTCCCCTTCAAGGGGAGGGTTGGGGAGGGGATGGGGTTAAATGTTCAGAGAATCCGCCCCCATCCCCCACCTAGCCTCCCCCTTGAAGGGGGAGGAACTGGATAAGAGAGTGCTTTTGGGCGCAGGCAGGAATGACGGTGGAATGGAATATTTTTCATGAATGAAATTAAAGTTTTGTTGTACGGATCAGGGCTGCCGGTGGCGGGGCAGTTGGTTCATTGTGTGGTGGGGCAGGATGCGCTCCACTTGCGCCCGCACGAGGCCGAGGATTTGCGCACTATCCCGTTTGACGGCTTGCGCGCTGACGTGGCCGGGTTTGAGCATGACCGGCTTCATTTAGCTTGGAAGCACGACGACAGTTCCGACTGGTCGCTGATTCCGGCGGATGCGGGCGAGCAGAAGAAGCTGATCGCGGCTTTGCCGCAGCACGTTATTCCGGGCATGGCGCAATGGCAGCGCGCCACGCGCTCGCAAAGCTGGGTGTGGCAGGGGATTATATATGCGCTGGGTTTTGTGGCGCTGTCGTTTGTGCTGCTGCTTTGGCAGCATGACCGCGTGGCGATGTGGGCAGCCAACCGCGTATCCATGGAAACAGAAAAGAAACTGGGCGAGCAGGTGCTGAAATCGCTCAACCCGGAAGCGAATTTTTTGCAGGAAGGTGAAGCAGTCAACACCGTGAAAAAAATCGGCGAACAGCTCACCGCCGGTTCGCGTTACCAATATCAGTGGTATGTCTCGAAAGACCCCGCAGTAAACGCGTTCGCCATTCCCGGCGGGTTTGTGGTGGTGAATAGCGGCTTGCTCAAACACGTGGATTCCGCTGACGAACTGGCGGCGGTGTTGGCGCATGAAGTGCAACACGTCGAACAGCGCCACGCGCTGCAAAACATGGTGAACAGCGCGGCGGTTGCGTCGGTGGTGCTGGTGGTGCTGGGTGATGCCAACGCGGTGGCGATGATGTTGGCGCATCAGGTTTCCACGCAATATTTCAACCGTCAAGTCGAGTCGGACGCCGACATCAAAGGCGTGCAGTTATTGCATGGAAAAAACATGGAAGCGAAGGGCATGGTGAGCTTCTTCAAAAAAATGGACGCGGGATTCGACGCTAAAAAAGAAGGCGAAAAAGAACAACCTTCGGAAGTGGCAGGCTGGTTTTCGTCGCACCCTGATACGCTGATCCGCATCCGGGTGATCGAGGAATATCTCGCGCAACATCCTTGCGGTACTTGCACGACTTTAACGTGGGACAAAGCCGCGATGCTGGCCGGGCTGGAGGCGGGGGAAAAATCCAAGTAGCCAGTCTGGTTCCTTCCCCCTTGCAGGGGGAAGGCTAGGATGGGGGTAGAGTTGTTGATGAGCACAGTTTCTACCCCCTCCCTAGCCCTCCCCCTGCAAGGGGGAGGGGATGAGACTGCGGGTTATCTGTAAGTTGCCGATTTATAATGTCACCTTGCCCGCAAGCCAATAAATACGCCATTCTCCATCAAGTGTATGATGCGGATCGCCTATTGGCGGGCATCTACAGGCAGTTGGCTGGTGAACTTTCTCTATGATTCACTGCCTAGCCGTAACAATTCAATAAATTTTTTCTTCATGACAAAAACAGTTTCTACCGCCGCTCCCGCTTATTCCGAACGCGCTTTGTTGCTCACGCTGGCCGGTGTCCAGTTCAGCCACATTCTGGACTTCATGATTATGATGCCGCTGGGACCCATGCTGATGCGCGAGTTGGGCATTACTACGCACGAGTTCGGGTTGCTGGTGGCTTCGTATAGTTTCAGCGCGGCGTTGTCCGGGTTGTTGGCGGCGACGTTTGTGGATCGCTTCGAGCGCAAGCGGCTGTTGCTGGTGATGTTTGTGCTGTTCGGTGTGGCGACGCTGGCGTGCGGTCTGGCTCCGGGTTATGCCACGCTGATGATTGCGCGCGGGCTGGCGGGGGCGTTCGGCGGCGTGTTGGGCGCGCTGGTGCAAACCATCATCGGCGACACCATCCCGTTCGCGCGTCGCGCTCAGGCCAGCGGCATTGTGTCGTCGGCATTTTCGGTTTCCACCGTGGCGGGCGTGCCGTTGTCGCTGTGGCTAGCCAGTTATTTTCAGTGGCGTGCGCCGTTTATTTTTATCGTGGTGCTGGTGGCGATTTTTATCGTGGTCGCCTGGCGCGTGTTGCCGGAACTGCGCCACCACCTGAGCCACGACAAACTCGCGCATCCATTCTCCGCGCTGTTCGCGGTGATGCGCGATGCCAACCACTGGCGCGCCATGGCCATGTCGGCGATGATAATTTTTTCCGGCTTCACGGTGATTCCCTACATCACGGTGTATGCGGTGAACAACATCCTCATCAGCCAGCACGACATCGCTTACATTTATCTGGTGGGCGGCGCGGCGACGCTGTTCACCGCGCGCCTCATCGGGCGCTGGGCGGACAGACACGGCAAGGTGAAGGTGTATCGCATCATCGCGTTCGCCGCGATGCTGCCGCTGCTGGCGATCACGCAGATTCAAAGCGCGTCGTTGGGATTGTGGCTGGTGTGTACCACGCTGTTTTTCGTGCTGGTGTCGGGGCGCTTTATTCCGGCGATGGCGATCATCACCTCGGCGGCGCAACCCAAATTGCGCGGCACATTCATGTCGCTCAACGGAACCATACAATCGCTGGCGATGGGGTTGGCCGCGACCCTCAGCGGCTTCATCATCACCCAGGATGCAGCGGGTCATGTGGTTGGTTACCAGAACGTCGGCTACATCGCCATCGCCGCCAACCTGCTGGCGATGTGGTATGTGTCGCGGGTGGTGATGCATGACGCGCATCCGAATCTGCCGGATGTGGTGCCGAAGTAGGTTTTAGCTCCCTTCCCCCGCAGGCGGGGGAAGGGCTGGGGATGAGGGTCTGTGAGTTGTAACAAAACTATTTATTACTCAACGACCCTCACCCTAACCCTCTCCCGCCTGCGGGAGAGGGAATGCTGAACTTTTTGGTTAATCAGGGCACCTAATAATCTGCGTTAATCTGTGTAATCTGCGGGCAGAACTGCGGTTTTAGGTTTACTTCTTCACCCGCGTCAAATACACCGTCACTTCTTCCCGGTCGTGGTAAAGCTGTTTGGCTTGCAAGGTGTAGCGAACGCCTTTGTTGTTGAGCGCGGTGCGGATGCGGTTGAGCGCTTCCTGCATCGCGGCGACGTGTTTTTTCATCGGCAGTTTGAGGTTGAAAATCGCGTGCATGGTCAGCCCGCCGACGAACCATTCCGTCATCAACTCGGCCACGCGCTGCGGTTGTTCCACCATGTCGCACACCAGCCAGTCCACCGGGCGTTGCGGGCGGAATTTAAAGCCGTCCTGACGCAGGTGTTTGATGTTGGGATGCGTCGCCGCCGCGCCTTTGAGCGGGCCGTTGTCCACCGCGAACACTTTCAAACCGCGCTGCGCCAGTTGCCATGTCCAGCCGCCGGGGGCTGCGCCCAGATCAACTGCCGTCATGTTCGGTTTCAAAAATTGCGCTTGTTCTTTGGCATCGAGAAACACTTCGAACGCTTCCGCCAGCTTGAGATAAGAGCGGCTGGGCGCATCGCCGTTCATGCTCACGCGCTGGATGCCGTTGAGCGCGGCGCTGCTGTTGTGCGGGTCGCTGGTGCAGATCAGGGCGCGTGATTGGTTGGGGAAGAAGATATGCAGACGCGGCAGATTCTCCGTGTAGGAGCCAGCTTGCTGGCGAAGGCTATTCGCGGCTAAAGCCGCTCCTACAGGGGGTGCATCGTCCAGCCTGCCTTGTTCGCGCAAGACCTCTTCCAGCAACGGCTGAAACCGCCGCGTGAAACCGGACAGCGTTTTGCCGTCATTGGTGTCCGGCACTTCCAAATACAGCGCGCTGAATTTCGCAGGCATCGCGGGTATCGCTGCCAGCAACGGCGTGATGCGGTCGCGTTCCTGCAAGTCGTTCACTTCGCCGTGCAGGCGCAACAGCTGGCGCGCGAAGGCGAGTTGCGAATATGCCAGACGCGGTTTGCCTTGCAGCACGACATAGCCGGAATCCTTGTCGGTTTCGATTGGCTTGGCTTGCGTTTCTTCCACGCAATCGTTTTCAAAACCGGGGCGGCAATAGATCAGCCAAGAAGGTAAAGTGTTGTCCATAAGGTTGCCTCTATAAATCCAAATTTCGTCGCAATACTGCGTTACTCACAAAAAATTACTCCTTACATATTTCTTATATGCCGCGTCGCAATTTTTTTGCTCGCGCCTTGTCTTGCTTAGAACTTTGAATTTCTAGAGGCAACCTTCATTTATTCGTGTGCGCGCAAACGCGGTAAGTGGATATGCCAGCGGATGGCCGCCAGACGGATGAGTACGGTAACGATCATCGCAAAAATCATGGCCGCATTGTGCGCCATGCCCAGATTGTCCAGCGCGATGAATAACAACGCGCCGATCAGCGAGGCGGTGGCGTAAATGTCGGTGCGGAAAATCAGCGGCACTTCGTTGCACAAAATGTCGCGGATCACGCCGCCGAACACGCCGGTGATTACGCCCATCAGCGCGGCGATGAACCAGTGCACTTGCAAACTCATGGCGATGCTGGTGCCGATCACGGTGAACAGCGCGAGGCCGATGGCATCCGGTAGCAGAAAGAAATTTTTCGGCAGCGCCACTTTGCGCCCCAGATAAAACGTGCAGATGGCGGCGGCGATGCCGACCACCACATAGACCGGATCATGCACCCAATATACCGGCAAGCGACCGAGCAGGATGTCGCGCACCGTGCCGCCGCCTATGCCCGCGATGACGGCGATCACCGCCACGCCGAACATGTCCAGCTCGCGCCGATGCGCTTCCAGCGTGGCGGTGATGGCGCACACGGCGACGGCGCACAGGTCGAGTAAATAAATTAAGCTCATATCAGGTTAAACGGGATGGGCGCGCATTATACGAGGCCGGTGGTAGAATCCGCCCCTCATTTTTTGGCGGTAATTATGGCAAAGCGTTATGACTTGATCGTGTTCGACTGGGACGGCACGTTGATGGATTCCACGGCGATTATCGCTGCGTCAATACAAGCGGCATGCCGCGATTTGAATTTGAGCGTGCCGGACGACGACACCGCGCGCCACGTGATCGGGCTGGGATTGCTGCAAGCACTGCAACACGCGGTGCCCGATGCGCCGCAGGAAATGTACGAGCCGTTGACGCAACGCTACCGCCACCATTTTCTGTCGCAGCACGACACCATCCCGCTGTTCGAGCAGGCACGCGAAACCATTATCGAATTGCACGATGCGGGCTACCAACTGGCGGTGGCCACCGGCAAGAATAGCGCCGGGTTGGAGCGGGCGTTGCAATCGACTGACATGGGAAAATATTTCCATTCCACGCGCACCGCCGACCGCACTTTTTCCAAACCGCATCCGGCGATGCTGCTGGAGATCATGGACGAACTGGACGTGGCGGCAGAGCGCACGCTGATGATTGGCGACACCACGCACGATCTGCAAATGGCGATCAACGCCGGAGTGGATGCGCTGGGTGTAACACATGGCGCGCATCCTGAAGACCAGTTGCGCGCTTTGAATCCGGTTGCGTTGTTGGATGATTTTATCGAGTTGAGGGCGTGGCTCAAGGCTCACGCCTAAACCACATTCCCTCCCCCTTGCAGGGGGAGGGCTAGGGAGGGGGTAGAAACGCTACCGTTTCACAACTCTACCCCCATCCTAGCCTTCCCCCTGCAAGGGGGAAGGAACGGGATATGCGTAAATTGAATGGCTGGATAACGAATTTATCGAAGGAGTTTTTATGTCAGAAGATACCAACAACTGGGAACGCGGCGTGCTGGAAAAACTGGCGATGTCGGCTATTCAGGAACAGCGCAGTGCGCGGCGCTGGAGCATCTTTTTCAAAGTGCTGACTTTCTCATATCTGTTTTTTCTGCTGGCGCTATTTATGGGCTGGGCCAGCGACAAAGCTGACGGTTCGCTTTCCGGCGACAAACACACGGCGCTGATCGACTTGACCGGCGTGATCTCGGCGGATACCAGCGCCAACGCCGACAACCTGATCGGCAGCCTGCAAGACGCGTTCAAAGACAAAAACACCGCAGCGGTGATTCTGCGCTGCAACAGCCCCGGCGGCAGCCCGGTGCAGGCCGGGCTGGTGAACGACGAGATGCGCCGCCAACGCGCCCTGCATCCCGAGATTCCGCTGTATGTGGTGGTGGAAGATATGTGCGCCTCCGGCGGTTATTTCATCGCGGCGGCGGCAGACAAAATCTACGTTAACCGCGCCAGCATCGTCGGCTCCATCGGCGTGTTGATGGAGGGTTTCGGCTTTACCGGAACCATGCAGAAACTGGGCGTGGAGCGCCGCCTGATGACGGCGGGCGACAACAAAGATTTCATGGACCCGTTCTCGCCGCGCAACGCCAAACACGAAGAATTCGCCAAAGGATTATTGGCCGACATCCACCAGCAATTCATCGCCGTGGTGAAACAAGGGCGCGGCAAACGCCTGAAAGAAACACCTGAGATGTTCAGCGGCCTGTTCTGGACCGGCGACCAAGCTATCAAAATGGGCTTGGCCGACGACCTAGGCAGCCTGGATTCCGTGGCGCGCGACGTGGTCAAAGCCGAAAACATCGTGGACTTCACTACCCGCGAAGGTTTTGCCGACAGACTGGCGAAGAAACTGGGCGCGGGCGTGGCAAGCGCCTTCCCCGGATTCGGCGCACAGCAGGGCGGGGTGGTGTTGCGCTAAGCCAAAATAATCCACGTCCCCTCCCCCTTGCAGGGGGAGGGCTAGGGAGGGGGTAGAAACGTGACTGTTTCACTACTCTACCCCCATCCCAACCTTCCCCCTGCAAGGG
>JAGVNQ010000175.1 GCA_020053195.1 Sideroxydans sp. | reverse complement strand
CGGGCGAGATTTGGGACCGGCGCAAAAACGGCGAAATCTACCCGAAGTGGATGACCATCACCGCCGTGAAAAACGAGCAAGGCGAGACCGCGCAATACGTGGCCATTTTCAGCGACATCACCGCGCGCAAACAGGCGGAAGAAGAAATCCGCAATCTGGCGTTTTACGATGCGTTGACGCAACTGCCCAACTGCCGCCTGTTCCAGGAGCGCTTTCACGCGGCGTTGCGCGCCTCGGCGCGTTACGACGATCACGGGGCAATCTTGTTTATCGACCTGGACCGGTTCAAAGTGCTGAACGATACGCTGGGCCACGACTACGGCGATTTGTTGCTGGTGGAAGTGGCGAAGCGGATCAAGGATTGCGTGCGCGAAATGGATACTGTGGCGCGCCTGGGCGGCGACGAATTCGTGGTGCTGCTGGAAAGTCTCAGCAGCGAGCGCGAAGATGCCGCGCACAAGGCCGAGCTGGTGGCGGAAAAAATCCGCGAGGCGCTGGCGCGTCCTTACCGGCTCAAGGAACACGAACACTTCAGCTCGCCCAGCATCGGCATCACGCTGTACCACGGCAACGACGAGACGATGGATGTGCTGTTGCAGCACGCCGATGCCGCGATGTATCAGGCCAAGAGCGCGGGGCGCAACGCCGCGCGTTTTTACGACCCCGGCTTGCAGCATGATCTGGTGATGCGTAGCACGCTGGAAAACGATATGCGCCATGCCATCGAGAATAAAGAGCTGCATTTGTATTTCCAGGTGCAGGTGGACAACGCGCGCCGCCCGGTCGGGGCGGAGGCGCTGATACGCTGGATACATCCGCTGCGCGGCATGGTCTCGCCCGCCGACTTTATTCCCGTGGCCGAGGAAAGCGCGCTGATTCTGGACATTGGCAACTGGGTGCTGGAAACGGGCTGCGCGCAGTTGGCGGAATGGGGCAAGGATGAGCGCCTGCGCGAGTTGTCGCTGGCGATTAATGTCAGCGCGCACCAGTTCCGCATGCCCGATTTTGTTGGGCTGGTGGAGAGCATGTTGCGCCACTATCGCATTGCCCCCGCTCGCCTGAAACTGGAGCTGACCGAAAGTGTGGTGGTGGATGACTTGGGCGAAGTGGTTGAAAAAATGTTGGCGCTGAAAGGGCTGGGTGTGATGTTGTCGCTGGACGATTTCGGCACGGGCTATTCCTCGCTGTCTTATCTCAAACGCCTGCCGCTGGACCAGATCAAAATCGACCAGAGTTTTGTGCGCGGCATCGGCGTTGATTCCGGCGATGCGGTGATGGTGCAAACCATCATCGACATGGCGCAGAACTTCGGGCTGGACGTGATCGCCGAGGGCGTGGAAACCGAAGAACAGTTCGCCTTCCTCAAACAACACCGCTGCATGGCGTATCAGGGATATTTATTCAGCAAGCCGCTGCCGCTGGAGCAGATGCAAGCAAAGGTCGCGGAATTATCGTAGCGCGATTTTCAAATACCCGACTGGAGTCGGTGTGTATGCGAGATACTTTGATAGTTGTGGCTCATGCGGGGCGGTTCGGATTTATAATAATCCCCACTCCCAGAGAGGTAGGAAATGAAAAAGAAGAAAGATGCACTAAAAGTTCTGGTGGTGGACGACAGCAAGGTGGTAACCCGGGTGCTGGTGAATTATCTGGCCGGCATGGGAATTAACCATCCGTTCCTCGCGGCGACCGGCAATCAGGCGATTGAATTATTCAAGAGCGAGCGCCCGGATATTGTGCTGCTGGATGTGCAACTGCCGGATATCGACGGTTTCGATGTGTCCAAAGCCATCCGCAAACTGGAAGTCAAAGGCGAGTGGACGGCCATCATTTTCCTGACTTCGATGGCCAACGACGAAGATCTGGTGCGCGGCATCGAGGCGGGCGGAGATGATTATCTGACCAAACCGGTGGCGCAGGCGGTGTTTCACGCCAAAGTCCGCGCCATGCAACGCCTGATCGAAATGCAGCGCCAGTTGGTTCAGGCGAAGCGCAAACTGGATTTGGCGAACACCAAACTGAAGCGGATTTCGACTACCGATGCGCTGACCGGCATCGCCAACCGCCGCGCGTTCGACGAGTTTTCCGAGCTCGAATGGCGGCGCTGCATGCGCAAGGGAAAACCGATGGCGCTGGTCATGCTGGACATCGACTACTTCAAGCTGTTCAACGACAAATACGGGCATCAGGCCGGGGACGATTGCCTGAAAATGGTGGCGGCGAAAATCGCCAAAGCCACGCCGCGCGCCACCGACCTGTGTGTGCGATTCGGCGGGGAAGAGTTCATGCTGGTGTTGAGCGAGACCGATCTGGATGGCGCGCTGTGTATGGCGGAACGCGTGCGGCAGATGGTCGCCGATCTGAAAATCCCCCACTATGCGACGGCCAGCAAACATGTGGCGGTCAGTTGCGGTGTGGTTTCGGTACTGCCGAGCGAGGAGTTATCGCTGGAAGCTTTGGTCAAATCGGCGGACGTGGCGCTGTATATGGCTAAACGCGGCGGACGCGACCGGGTGGTGGCCGGGGAATACGGCAAGGTCTAGGTTTGGTAGGGTGGGCACGGTTCATGTGCCCACGCGTTTGCGAAATGGAATCCGCGTGGGCACATGAGTCGTGCCCACCCTACGAAATTACCGTGAATGATCCGCCCAGTTGTTGGGTGTCTCGAATAAACGCACGCGCTCCAGTTGCAGATGGTTGCCGAAGGTGTCGCGGTAAGCGTCCAGCAATAAATCAAACGCCACCTTCGCCAGATTCTCCGCCGTCGGGATGACATTCAGCACCACCGTCTTGTGACCCGGCAACGTGTCCAGAAAATCCAGCACCACTTTGTCACCGCGATACACCAGAAACGCGTGATCCCACGCATCCACCACGCGCTCTTTGGCGATGCGCTTCACATCCGAAAAATCCATCACCATGCCCTGCTCCGAAGCGCCCTCGGTGGTGATGACCTCGCCTGATAAGGTGATCTCGATGGCATAGCGGTGGCCGTGCAAATGTTTGCATTGGCTGTTGTGGTTGGGGATGCGGTGTCCGGCATCGAATTCCAGGCGGCGGGTGATTTGCATGATGAGATGTTTGAGTGAAAGTGATGCGTTAACTTTTGAAAAACCATTTAGCCACAGAGTACACAGAGGTCACAGAGAAAGTAATTGGTTGGATTGAGAGTTAGCGCTGCTCTTTGGGGAAATCATCAGACTGGACAAACCCAACTGAATTCTCTGTGATCTCTGTGTACTCTGTGGCTAATATTTTGATTCTCGGATTATAGCTTGAAGCCCTTCACTGCATCCCTGAATGCAATCAACTCTTCTTTACCGACCTTGCCTTCATAGCGCAATGAAACATAACGCGCGGTAAGATCGTGCATGGTTGCGGCCAGTTCAGGTCGTGCAATTGCAACACGCGCCGCGTAATCTAGCGCTCCTTCATGCGCTGCGCGCGGCAGCCCGACTTTCTCCAGTTTGCGGCAGAGCTTTAGCCATGCGGCCTGCACCGCATCGCTTTGTTTGGGCAGCATGCGCCGCAATAGCCATAGCGTGAAGATGCCCGTCAATAGGGCAACGCCAGCCAGCATATTGAACGCCATGTTCTGCCAAGTGATGTCTTCCATTCCCAGTCGGGTGAGGAAGGCGAACTGGCGTTCGGTGTTGTAGCCGAGCACCCATTGGTTCCACTGGTTGGTCAGTGCGTCGAGGTTGTAGCGCAGTTTGAGCAGTAGCGGAGACTGCGTGCGCATAAAGAAAGGCAAAGCGGCGCTGTCGGGCATGGCGGCGCGCAAGCCGCTCTGGATGCGCGCCGGGGAGATGGCGGCGGTCGGATCGATGCGCACCCAGCCGCGCTCCGGTAGCCACACTTCCGCCCACGCGTGCGCGTCGGACTGGCGCAGGATGTAATAGCCGCCGAGGTCGTTGTACTCGCCGCCCTGATAGCCGGTGACCACGCGCGCCGGAACACCCGCCGCACGCATCAGGAACACGAAGCTGCCCG
>JAGVNQ010000180.1 GCA_020053195.1 Sideroxydans sp. | reverse complement strand
ATGTCCCAGCACCGCACCAGTTGCCAGGCATACGGCGCAGCGGCGGCCAGCATCAGCACACTTGCGGCGGCAGCCAGCAACAGCGCGATGATGGCCGGTTGGAACAGCATTATTCCGCGCCCCCCGGCAGATGCCCGTCGCGCAGCCTGACCACGCGATCAACCACGGACGATTCGACCACCAGCGGGTCGTGGCTGCTCAACAAAATGGTTTTGCACTGCTGCTTGAGGCTTTCCAATATCGACAGGAATTCGCGCGACAGCGCGGTATCCAGATTGGCGGTCGGCTCGTCGGCGATCAGCACTTGCGGATCGTTTATCAATGCGCGTGCAATAGCGACGCGCTGCTGCTCGCCGCCGGACAACCATTCGACTGGGGCATTACGGCGATGGCCGAGTTTGAAGGTATCGAGCAGCAAGTCGGCGCGTTCGTGCAGCGCGCGCCAATCGCCGCCCAGCGGATAAGCGGGCAGCATCACGTTGTCGCGCGCGGAAAGTCCTTTAATCAAGTTGTACTGCTGGAAAATGAAACCGAAAGTGCTGCGCCGGATGTCGGTCAGAAAGCGTTCCGGCAATCCCGAGATGTCGCGCCCCGCCAGTTGCACGCGCCCGCTGGTGGGACGCGCCATGCAGCCAACGATGCTCAACAAAGTGCTCTTGCCCGAACCGCTGGGGCCGCTGAGTGCGGTGACCTTTTGCGCCTCAATCTCCAGATCAATGCCGTTCAACGCCCAGAACTCGTTGTGTTGTCCCTGGTTGTAGGCTTTGCGGATGTTGGTCAGTTTGATCATAACTGCAAACCCAATTTAGCCACAGAGGTCACAGAGCACACAGAGATAGACCCGGTTTCTCCACATTTAACTGGCTCACCCCAAAGGTGCATCGCGCTCATGCAAATGCTGTTTTGCTTTTCTCTGTGACCTCTGTGTTCTCTGTGGCAAATTTGTTTTTTCAGTTTCATATCACCCCCGCATCACCGCATCAGGGTCGGTGATCGCCGCGCGCCAGATCGGCACGATGGTTGCCACCGTGTAAGGGAAGACGGTGAAGAAGAACAGCGTGGCGACCTGGAAGCCGTCCACTACCGGCACCAGTTCGAAACGCGGATACAGCACCGACCAGCCTTTCAGCACCGGCTCGAACAGTGCCGTGGAAAAATGGAACACGTGCAAATACGCGGCGATATAGCCGAGCAAAAACGCGGTGAGCGACACCAGCGCACCTTCCCAGAATTTCATCTTGAGCACATCGCCGGTTTCCCAGCCGATGGCTTTGAGGATGCCGATCTCGCGCTTCTCTTCCGCCGACAGGCCGGAAGCTTTTTCCCAGGCGAAGATGGCGAAGGCGAGAATGCTGCCGGAAAGCAACACCAGCACGATGCCCTCGCGCCAGTTGAAAATGGACTCGTAGGTACGCAGCACTTCCTCGCGCAGGATCAGGCGCGCATCGGGCAGTGTTTCGGCGAGTTTGCCAGCGATGTTGCGCACTTCCTGCGGATTGGCGACCGACAACGCGATGTCGGTGTAGAACCCAACAGGAATATCGAAAAAGGCGCGGTAATCGGCTTCACTCAACAAGATCAAGTCGGCGCTCACCAGTTCGGCATCGTGCGGCAGCACCGATGCCACGGTGAAGACGAACAGCTTGCCGGTGTAGGAGCGGAAGGAAATCAGGTTGCCCGCCGCCAGTCCGCGTGCGCGCGCCACGGCGGCTCCGATCACAATCTCGCGCGCAGCGATCTGTATCTCGTTGATGTTTCCCGCTGTCGGTGACATGAAGGTGTAATTGGCTTTGACCAGCGGATCGTAGAAGTAGCCCCACAGCCGCCCTTCGATGTGTTGCACGCCGCGAATACGCCCCAGTTTCTCGATGTAACCGGGCGGAATCAGATCGTGGCGACCGGCGACCATACGCTGCACGATAACCTCCGGCGTGCCCTTCAGCACCTGCGCGGCCTCGTGGCGCAAGGCGTGGGTGAACAGCATGACCGAGGCCAGCAAAAACACGATCAGCGTATAAACCAGCAACAGGCCGAGGTTCTTCAGCTTGCGCCGCGCCAGCGACGACAGCGTGAAGTCAATCAGCGCTTTTTGTTTTGCTATCCAGATTTTCATAAGAGGCGGCAAGGTTGTTCGGCGGCGACAGCAACGAGCCGCTGGGAAAGTGTTCGAGACCCAGCGGGTGATCCTGGAACGCGCTGTGCAAATCGGCCTGCGACGGATGGCGGGTATAGCGCGCTTCGGTGAACAGGCACAGATCAGTCAGACCCAGTTGCACCACCAGCCGCTCGTTCGCGGCCAGCGTTTCTGCGCTGCCTGCGCTCTGTATTGCGGCATCGGCAAAGGTGAGCAGAAATAACGTCAAACAAATGGCGAGGAAAGCAAAAACGCGGTGCGATTTTCTCGATTGCATGTGAAGTGCACAGTAACCCGGACAGTGACAACCAGGGATATTTTATCCCGGACGATTTATGTGCCGATTGTCGGCTATTCGGCAGCAATCGGAGTGCGGCATTTTGTCGCACCCAATAAAAAAACGGGAGGCTAAGCTCCCGTTTTTTATGCCACACAATCGCTGTTTATGCTGCTGCGACTGCGACTTTGCGTGCGGGCAATTTTTCTTTGATACGTGCCGACTTGCCGGAGCGGTCGCGCAGGTAGTACAGCTTGGCGCGGCGCACATCGCCGCGACGTTTGATTTCGATGCTGGCGATGCTGGGCGAGTAGGTTTGGAAAGTACGTTCCACGCCTTCGCCTGCGGAGACCTTGCGCACGATGAAGCTGGAGTTCAGCCCTTTGTTGCGGCGGGCGATCACCACACCTTCAAAAGCCTGGGTACGTTTTTTGTCGCCTTCAACCACGTTCACGCCAACCACCACGGTGTCGCCGGGGGCGAAGTTGGGGATGGTCTTGTTCAGACGCGCGATTTCTTCTTTTTCAAGAATTCCGATCAGATTCATTTTGTTTCCTTTTCTTGTGCGGAAGCTTGTTCCTGCTGGTGCTCTGCCAGTAGCCGAGCTTCCTGTTTAGTCAACTGGCGTGATGCCAGCAAATCCGGACGACGTTCCGCAGTGCGGATTAACGACTGCTTCAATCGCCACTTCTCTATCTCGGCGTGGTGCCCGGACATCAACACATCCGGTACAGCCTCGCCGTTATAAATCTCGGGGCGCGTGTAGTGGGGACAATCCAGCAGTCCCTGCACAAAGGAATCCTGCTGTGCCGATGCGTCGTCGCCCAATACGCCGGGGATCTGCCGCACCACGCTGTCCATCACCACCATCGCTGCCAACTCGCCACCAGACAACACGTAATCGCCGATGGAAAGCTCTTCATCCACTTGCTGGCGCAACAGGCGTTCATCCACGCCCTCGTAACGACTCGCCAGCAATATCAATCCTTCGTCCCGCGCTAGCAACTCCATCACCACTTCATGGGTGAGCGGTCTGCCTTGCGGCGAGAGGTGGATCACACAACTCTTCTGCACTCCGCTGGCGGCCTGCGCTGCTTTCGCTGCGCTGATGGCTTTTTCCAACGGCTCCGCCAACATCACCATCCCGGGACCGCCACCGTAGGGACGGTCGTCTATGGTGCGGTAGTTGTCGGTGGTGAAATCGCGCGGATTCCACATCTGCAACTCAAACCTGCCTTGCTCTGCCGCCCTTCGCGTCACACCGTATTTGGTCAGCGCGTCGAACATCTCGGGGAACAACGTGACAACGTCAAACCTCATTTGAGGTAATCCGCCTGCCAATCCACTTGGATCAATTTTTTCTGCAAATCCACATGCTGAATCACGCTGGCAATGAACGGCATCAAGGTTTCGCCGCGCTCGCCTTTGACCACGATCACATCGTTCGCGCCGGTTTCCAGCAAAGAATCCACGATACCGAAGCTCTCGCCCGCCAGATTCTCCACCGCCAAGCCCACCAGATCAGACCAGTAATATTCGCCTTCAGGCTGCTCGGGCAAATCTGCGCGGTGAACGGCGATCAACTGGCCTTTATATTTTTCGGCGGCGGTGCGGTCGAGGATACCTTCCAGCTTGGCGATCAACACCTTGCCATGCACGTTCGCTTCCAGCACTTGCACTGGTCGCCACGATTGCTCGTTGCCCACATACCAAGTGTCGTAGTCAAGCAAGCCGTCCAGATATTCGGTAAAAGTCTGCACCTTCACCCAACCCAGAATGCCTTGCGCGCCGACCACTTTCCCCATGACGACCATGGGGATTGTTTCGTTAGACTTTGGCTGCTGCACCGGCTTTTTTGACCAGACGGCCTACGGTTTCGCTCAACTGTGCGCCACGCTCTTGCCAGTGCGTCACGCGATCCAGTTGAATGCGCAGACCTTCAGCGCCTTCGGCGGCCAGCGGATTGTAGAAACCAACGCGCTCGATGAAACGACCGTCACGACGATTGCGGGAATCCGCGACCACCACGTTGTAATACGGACGATTCTTTGAGCCGCCGCGAGAAAGACGAATGACTACCATAGTGATTACCCAATAAAAATTAGATTCGGCAAATGCCAAAGGGCGCGAATTCTACGATATATCGTTGAATTGTGGCAAGGATTGATTTTTGAACCAGACTTTGGATTTGCCCGTCATTCCGGCGAAGGCCGGAATCCAGCGAGAACAAAACCGCGCGAAGCGGACAAACTAGAGGTGTTGACCCGCTTTCGCGGGGGACTTTTAATCAACTGGATTCCGGCCATCGCCGGAATGACGTGGATCAACGGTGCAGGAAAACTTCCAGCACAAATTGACTGCCCAGATAGCCCAACACCAGAAAAGCAAAGCCGCTCAACGTCCAATGCACCGCTTTGCGGCCGCGCCAGCCGTAGAGGTGATGCCCCAGCAGCAACACGGCAAACACCGCCCAGGACAGCAGGCCAAACACTACTTTATGGTTCCATTGCCACGGATGGCCGAATATTTTTTCGGAGAACAACATACCGGAAACGATGGTGATGGTCAGTAGCACAAACCCCACAGCGATGACACGGAACAGCAAAGATTCCATGGTCATCAGCGGCGGCAAGTTGCGCAACACCTTGGGCATTTTGGCGTGATGCAGGCGCTTTTCGACCAGCGACATCAGCGCCGCATGCAAAGCAGCGATGGTGAACAGACTATAGGCCAGCATGGCCATCAGCACATGGGTGTCGAACAAAGCCGATGCGGGCTGCGCCAGGATGTGCGCATTGGGAAAGATCGCCGGAAGCACCGCGCTGACCGCAGCCAGCGGCAATACCAGCGTCAGCAGACAGGACAGGGGATAGAAGAAGCGCGCCAGCCAATAAACCAGCACGGTCAGCCACAAGATCAGCGACAGCGCATAGACAAAGCCAAGATTGAGCGCGCCCCAGATAAATAAAGTGTCGTACAGCAACCAGCCGTGCAGCGCCAAAGGCACGGCAACCGCGAATCCCAGCGCGCCGCGATTTTGTTGTTCGGCCTTACCCGTCGCCTGCGCGCGCCAGAACAAAATAGCCAGAACGGCGTAGAGGGCAAACGTGAGCAGATGCAAGGCTTGGTTCGACATGGGGAGTGCAGATGTTTTAGACTGTGCGGATTCTACAGGAAGCGCCGCAAGATT
>JAGVNQ010000329.1 GCA_020053195.1 Sideroxydans sp. | reverse complement strand
GTGCCCAACATTTTTTTCACTATCAATCATGTTGGGCACGCTGCGCTTTGCCCAACCTACTCTTGGCTCAATTACCCTTTGTCAAACTTCATCACCCCACCCTTACAGTCCACCTTGATGGTGTCTTTGGCGGCGAATTTTCCTTCCAGTATCAGCTTGGCCAGCGGGTTTTCCAATTGGGCCTGTATCGCGCGTTTCAGCGGTCTTGCACCGTACACCGGGTCGAATCCCGCGTTGGCGATCTCACTCAGGGCGGCTTCGCTGATGCTCAGTTTCATTTCCATCGCAGTCAGGCGTGTTTCCAGATACTGCAACTGGATTTTAGCGATGCTCTTGATGTTCTTTTCGTCCAGCGCGTGGAACACCACCACCTCGTCGATGCGGTTGATGAATTCGGGGCGGAAGTAACTTTTCACTTCGCCCATCACCGCCAGTTTGATAACTTGGTAATCGTCGCCGGACATCTGCTGGATCATCTGCGAACCCAAGTTGGAGGTCATCACGATCACGGTATTTTTAAAATCCACGGTGCGGCCTTGGCCGTCGGTCATGCGCCCGTCGTCCAGCGCTTGCAGCAGCACGTTGAACACGTCGGGGTGCGCCTTTTCCACTTCGTCCAGCAGGATGACGCTGTATGGTTTGCGCCGCACGGCTTCGGTCAAGCCGCCGCCCTCTTCGTAGCCCACATAGCCGGGCGGCGCACCGATCAGTCGCGCCACGGAATGTTTCTCCATGTACTCGCTCATGTCGATGCGGATCAGATGGTCTTCGGAATCGAACATGAATCCGGCCAGCGCTTTGCACAGCTCGGTTTTGCCCACGCCCGTTGGCCCCAAGAACAGGAATGAACCGTAGGGACGGTTGGGGTCGGACAGACCGGAACGCGAACGGCGGATCGCATCGGATACCAGCCGCACCGCCTCGTCCTGCCCCACCACGCGCTCGTGCAATTTATCTTCCATCTTGAGCAGTTTGTCGCGCTCGCCCGTCATCATTTTGGACACAGGGATACCGGTCGCACGGCTCACCACTTCGGCGATTTCTTCCGCGCCGACTTGCGTGCGCAGCAGTTTGTTTTTGCTGCCATTGCCTTCAGCTTCGCGTTGCGCGGCTTCTTTCAGCTTGGCTTCCAGTTGCGGCAGCTTGCCGTATTGCAACTCGGCCACTTTCTCCAGCTTGCCTTCGCGTTGCAGCCGCACGATCTCGGCGCGCATGCTTTCGATCTCTTCTTTCACGGTGGCCGCGCCTTGTGCCGCACCCTTTTCCGCCTTCCAGATTTCTTCCAGATCGGCGTATTCGCGTTCCAGTTTTTTGATCTCGACTTCGATCAACTCGAAACGTTTTTTCGAGGCTTCGTCTTTTTCTTTCTTCACCGCTTCGCGCTCGATCTTCAACTGGATCATGCGGCGTTCCAGTTTATCCATCACCTCCGGCTTGGAGTCGATTTCCATTTTCATGCGCGACGCCGCTTCGTCGATCAGGTCGATGGCTTTGTCCGGCAGGAAGCGGTCGGTGACGTAGCGGTGCGAGAGTTCTGCTGCCGCGACGATGGCAGGATCGGTGATTTCCACACCGTGATGCACTTCATATTTTTCTTTCAAGCCGCGCAGGATAGCAATGGTGGATTCCACACTCGGCTCGTCCACCAGCACCTTCTGGAAACGGCGTTCCAACGCGGCATCTTTCTCGATGTATTTGCGATATTCGTCCAGCGTGGTCGCGCCTATGCAATGCAGTTCGCCGCGTGCCAGCGCGGGCTTCAACATATTGCCCGCGTCCATCGCGCCTTCGGCTTTGCCCGCGCCGACCATGGTGTGCAACTCGTCGATGAATACGATGTTGCGGCCTTCTTCCTGCGCCAATTCTTTCAGCACCGATTTCAGGCGCTCCTCGAATTCGCCGCGATATTTCGCGCCCGCCAGCAAGGCGGCCATGTCCAGCGACAACACTTTTTTACCCTTGAGCGATTCCGGTACTTCGCCGTTGATGATGCGCTGCGCTAGGCCTTCCACGATGGCGGTCTTGCCCACGCCGGGTTCGCCGATTAACACCGGATTATTTTTGGTGCGGCGTTGCAACACTTGAATCGCGCGGCGGATTTCGTCGTCGCGTCCGATCACCGGGTCAAGCTTGCCCTGGCGCGCGCGCTCGGTTAAATCCATACAATATTTCTTCAACGACTCGC
This sequence comes from Sideroxydans sp., assembly GCA_020053195.1. Taxonomy (GTDB): domain Bacteria; phylum Pseudomonadota; class Gammaproteobacteria; order Burkholderiales; family Gallionellaceae; genus Sideroxyarcus. The sequence goes on along the minus strand of JAGVNQ010000329.1, from coordinate 480 downwards.
GCTGGCCTTCCGCCTCTTGCGACCCCACCGACTCGCCGCCGCGCACCGCGTTGATGGCCGTTTCCAGCGGCGCACGCGTCACACCGTGCTGTTTGAGCAAGCGCCCTGTTTCGCCTTTGTCGCCCGTCAACGCCAGCAAAAACATTTCCGACGCGATGAATTGGTCGCCGCGTTTTTGCGCTTCTTTGTCGGTCAGGTTAAACAGGTTGGACAGGTCGCGCCCGACCTGCACTTCGCCGCTGTGGCCTTCCACTTTGGGCAGGCGCGACACCGCATCATTCAGCGCGGTTTTCAGCGCGTTGACGTTGCCGCCCGCCCGCGCCAGCAGCGAACCCGCGCCGCTGTCGGCATCGTTAAGCAAAGCCAGCAGCAGATGCTGCGGCTCGATGAACTGATTGTCCGCACCGACTGCCAGACTCTGGGCATCGGACAGTGCCTGCTGCAACTTGGTAGTGAACTTGTCGAAACGCATGGTCGCTC
>JAGVNQ010000231.1 GCA_020053195.1 Sideroxydans sp. | reverse complement strand
TGTTCCATGGCGGCGATGTCGGCGCTTTGCACGGGGTAAACCATTTTGCCGCGTATGGCATCGAACGGTTTGGATTCGATGATGCGTTGCTGGATTTGTCCGCCTTTGAGCAGCAGTTGCAGGTCGCGTTCGTCGGATAAAAATCCGGGGTCGATTTTGGGCGCATCGCGCACGTCGCGGCTTTGCAAGCCCACGCTGCCGCGACTGTGCGGGCGCAGCACATCGACGTGGCAGGAGATGCCGTGCCCGGCGTGTAATTTGCGCGCGTGGTCATCCACGATGGCGATGACGAACACCAGTTGCAGGTCGGGATTGGCGACCTCGGGCGACGAGCGCAAAAACGCGCCGGCGGTGGCGTAGGCGCTGCTCATCATGCCGCTGCGTTTGCGCCGCCATTCCCACATTGCGGCGGCGAACTTGGCCGCGCCGCGCAGCGAGATGCCGAACGAGGCGGTGTTGTCCGGCACATGCCAGGCCTGCACGTAATCGAGATGGTCCTGCAAATTTTTGCCCACGCCGGGAAGATTGTGAACGACGGGAATGCCGAGCTGTTGCAATTCGTCCGCCGCGCCTATGCCGGAAAGTTGCAGCAGTTGCGGCGAGCCGAAACTGCCGCCGCACAAAATCACTTCGCGCCGCGCGCGCACGTGTTCAAGTTGGTTGCCGTGGTAATAGCTCACGCCCGTGGCGCGGCGATTTTCAAAATTCACTTTGGCCGTCACCGCGCGCGTTTTCACGTGCAAGTTGGGGCGCGACAAGTTCGGCGTGAGATAAGCCTTGGCCGCGCTGCACCGTTCGCCGTTTTTGTGCGTGACCTGATACAAAAACGCGCCCTCTTGTGTCGCGCCGTTGTAATCGGGATTGTGCGGGATGCCGTTCAGCGCCGCCGCTTGGAGAAACAGATCATTGATCGGACTTTGAAAGCGCTGGTAAGTCACGTTCAGCGGACCGCCCTGCCCGTGAAATTCATCGGCGAATTGTTCGTTGTGTTCGCAGCGTTTGAACAGCGGCAACAAGTCGGCATAAGACCAACCGGGATTGCCCAGCGCCGCCCAATGATCGTAGTCCCACGGGTTGCCGCGCACGTACAACATGGCGTTGGTGGAACTCGAACCGCCCAACACTTTGCCGCGCGGCTGATACCCGCGCCGCCCGTACAGCCCGGCCTGCGGCTCGGTTTCGTAACCGTAGTTGTGCAGCTTGGACCACGCCATAGTGACGATGGCCGCCGGAGCCTGGATCAACACGCTGTTATCCGAACCGCCGGTTTCCAGCAGGCAGACGGAGACGTTGGGGTCTTCGCTAAGGCGCGATGCAATCACACATCCGGCAGAGCCAGCGCCGACGATGAGGTAGTCGAAGGTTTGGGTGGTCATTGGACTTCTCCTGTTAGCCCGTCATTCCCGCGAAAGCGGGAATCCAGTTATAACAAATATCTTTGCACAGCAAAGACAAAACCAAATGCATGTTGAATAAACGCGCTGGATTCCCGCTTTCGCGGGAATGACGATGTTGAAATAGTTGTGAAAAAACTCATCATTTTTCTTTCAACCCTGCATCGCCCTTGCCCAAAAAAAACCGCATCGTCCAGCGCTGCACCCAGCTTCCATACGGCGGATAAAACCACTGTGTCGGAAAAAAGCGTTGGCGCTTAAATACGGTCTTGGCGTGCGATAGTTCGCGGAAGCCTTCCACGCCGTGATAGCTGCCCATGCCGGAGTTGCCGATGCCGCCGAACGGTGCGTCGTGGTTGGCCACATGCCAGCCCCAATCGTTGAGCGTCACGCCGCCGGAATGGGTGTGGCGCAACAGGTGTTGGCGCTCGGTGTCGTCGTGGCTGAAGCAGTACAAGGCCAGCGGGCGTTCGCCTTGATTGATATAAGCAATGGCATCTTCCATCGTGTCGTAAGGCAGCACGGGCAAAATGGGGCCGAACAATTCTTCCTGCAAAATACGCATGTCGGCGTTGCAACCAGTGACGATGTGTAGCGGCATTTGCCGGTTCTGTTGCGCCGGGTCGAACGGCGCGCAGGGAATCACCGTCGCGCCTTTGGCGCGCGCATCGTCCAGCAATGCAATCAGGCGCGCGAAATGTTTGTCGTTTATCACGCAGGTGTAATCGGCATTGCCATTCACGCTGTTGCCGAACATCGCGCTGAAACTGTTTTGTACATGGGCGACGAATTCATCCGCGTTTTCGCGCGGCACTAATGCGTAATCCGGCGATACGCAAATCTGCCCGCAGTTGCTGGCCTTGCCGTGGGCGATGCGCTGCGCCGCGTCGGCCAGCGGATAGTGGCGCGTGACCACGGCGGGCGATTTGCCGCCGAGTTCCAGAGTGACCGGCGTGAGATTTTCCGCCGCAGTGCGCATCACGATTTTGCCCACCGCAGGCGAGCCGGTAAATACAAGGTGGTTGAACGGCAGCGCGGTAAACAGCCCCGGATCGAGCAACTCTTCGCCCACCAGCGCCACCTCGTCTTCGCTGAAAATTTCGCCCAGCAAACGCGCCAGCACCGCGTTGGTGGCGGGCGTGATCTCCGGCATTTTTATCATCGCGCGGTTGCCCGCCGCCAGCGCCGCCACCAGCGGCCCCAGCGCGAGATAAATCGGAAAATTCCACGGCACAATAATGCCCACCACGCCTTTCGGCTGATAGGTCACCTGCACGCTGTTGGAAAAAAACAGCAACTCGGTGGCGCGACGGCTGGGCTTCATCCAGCGCGTAACGTGACGGATGGCGTGATTCACTTCCATCATGGAACCCAGCAGATCCGACATCTTCGACTCGGCAGCCGGACGGTTGCCAAAGTCCGCGCTCATCGCGGCGGTCAGCACATCCTGATAGCGGGTAATTTGTGTTTTGATCGCCTTAAGTTTTTGCTGGCGCTCGCGGGCGCAGGGATATGGTGCGGCCTGAAAAGCGGCGCGCTGCGCGGCGAAGAGTTGCGCGACGCGGGTGGCGGCATCGATGTTGTGGCGGGAGGTGTTGGGTTGGTTGTTCATCTAGTTCTCCAGTTGTCTTCGTTGAATCACCCAATCAGAAGATTGCCGCCAACCGTTCCTTCCCCCTTGCAGGGGGAAGGTTAGGATGGGGGTAGAGTTTCGGAATATCAAAGATTCTACCCCCTCCCTAGCCCTCCCCCTGCAAGGGGGAGGGGACTGAGATTGGTTGGAATTTATGGTGAAATGCGTCTCACCCCACCTTGCGCAACACAATCCCGCGAAACCACCCGCCCGCCAGCATCGGCACATCGCTCACCACTTCCAGCTCCGGTACGGCACGCAACACTTCTTCAAACACCACATCCATGCGCGTGGCGAAGCGGCGCGTGACGATGTTGAACAAACGGCGCATCGGCGCGCGCTGTTGCGCTTGCAGAAATTTATCGAACAGCAAAATCGTGCCACCGGGTTTTAACACGCGCGCGGCTTCGCTCAAACAGCGTTGCGGTTCGGGCACGACGGCGACGATGAGGTGCAACACCACGTGATCGAACTGCGCGTCGTCGAACGGCAAATTCATGCTGTCGCCCAACACGAATTCCACATTAAATTTTTCGCCGCGCGACTTGGCGCGCGACAACATGGCGGGATTGAAATCGAGCGCGGTGTAGTGGTGGTGTGTCGGCAATAAAGGCAAGTCCAGTCCCGTGCCCGCACCGCTGATCAACACGCGCTTGCTGCTGTCGCCCGCCAGCGCGGCCAGCGAAGTTCTGCGCGCGCCTCGCATCGGGCGCTCGATCACCAGATCATACAGCGGCGCGATGAGGCTGTAGCTCAAACGCAGCAGCGGGTTTTGGCGGTAGGGTTGCGGGCTCATGGTCAGGACAAATGTTGGATGCCGGTTATTTTAGCCTGTGCCACGGCTTGCGCCAGTGCATCGACGGCCTGTGTGCGCGCGAAACTTTTGCGCCACGCCAGCGCGATGCGCCGCGACGGCATGGGCTGTGTGAAGGGGATGACGCTCAGCAATTTGCTGCGGTAACGCGCACTGTTGCTGGAGGCGGGCAGCACGGTGATGCCGAGGCCGGAGGCGACCATGTTGCGTATGGTTTCCAGCGACGTGCCGCGCTGGATTTCCGCACCTTTGCGCTGGAGGTCGGGGCAGGCTTCGGCCACCTGATTGCTGAAGCAGTGGCCGGAATCCAGCAGCAGCACTTTTTCGGCGGCCAGCTCCGCAGGCTTGATGCTGCGGCGCGCCACCCAGCGGTGGTCATTGTTCACCACCACCTCGAACACTTCGTCGTACAGCGCCCGCGTGAGGATGCCGCCATCGCCAAACGGCAGCGCAATGATGATGACATCCAGCTTGCCGTTACGCAGCAGCGCCTCCAGATTGGCCGTGATGTTTTCTTCCACTTCCAGCGCCATTTGCGGCGCGATTTTTTTCAGCGCGGGGATGAGGTCGGGCAGCAGGTAAGGTCCGACGCTGTGAATCACCCCGACACGCAGCGGCGTGATGAGTTGGTTCTTGCCCTGCGCCGCAATCTCACGGATGCGCTCCGCTTCTTCCAGCACGCGCTGCGCCTGCTCCACGATGGCCGCACCCACCGGAGTGAGCGCAACCTCGCTTTTGCCACGCTCGAAAATCTTCAAGCCCAGCTCTTCTTCCAGTTTCTGGATCGCCAGTGATAGCGCGGGCTGGCTGATGAAACATTTCGCTGCCGCGCGGCGGAAGTTGCGTTCCTGCGCCACGGCGACGATGAAGCGAAGTTCGTTGAGGGTCATGCTGGTCTCCTTCAGCCGTCATTCCCGCGCAGGCGGGAATCCAGATAATCGAATAAATCCTGCGAAGCAGGACAAAACCAAAGGTCTATTTAATTACTGCACTGGATTCCCGCCTGCGCGGGAATGACGTTGTCCGATTTGCATAATAAATCACCCAAGTTAAAACAATCAATTGGCTTAATGGTTAATACAAGCCTACATTGCGTCCGTGGCCGACGAAACCACCGATCAACCTAACTAGGAGAACAGCATGCAACGACCCGACATCAAGACCCACGCCAACCTGGAAGCCGCCCTCGCGGGCGAGTCGATGGCGCACACCAAATACCGCTACTTCGCCGCCATCGCCCGCGCCGAAGGCCACGAGGAAGTGGCGCGTGTGTTCGAGGAAACCGCCGCGCAGGAAGTGATGCACGCGCTGGGGCATCTCGACTTGCTGTACCCGAAATCGGAGATGACCACGCAACGCTGTTTGCAGATGGCCATCGAAGGCGAGACTTACGAATATACCGAGATGTATCCCGGCTTCCTCATGACCGCGCAGCAGGAAGGCCACGCAGCAGCCTCGGCGGAAATTTCGCAGCAGATCGCCGAATCGAAAGAACATGCGGAACTGTTCAAAACCACGCTGGAAAAAGCGGCCAAACGTTTCGCCGCGCTGGCCAAAGTGGAAGAGC
>JAGVNQ010000145.1 GCA_020053195.1 Sideroxydans sp. | reverse complement strand
CTCGTGCGCCACTGGCTTTACCCGCGTTTTGTCTGCCAGGAGTCCCGACTTTTTCCGCTCTCATGCCACCCTCTGGTTTTCGCACACCGACGCACACTATCCAGTCAGAACGGTTGCGTCAATGTGAAAATATGGTTGATTCACATTACCATAAGCCGGACGAGCCGGAACCAAAATGGATCACCCCATCCCCCACCTAACCTCCCCCTTGAAGGGGGAGGAACTTAGCTCCCTCCCCTTCAAGGGGAGGGCTGGGGTGGGGATGGGGTGTCATTTCGCGATAAATTCTTGTCAAGTTTTGACATCATTTAACCAGTAAGTGACTAAACCGGACGAGCCGATACCAAATCATTTATATGGACAACCAAGAAGAACAAGATGAACTGTTTATCCTATCAATCCTGTATATCCATGTCTGAATAAACAAGCCAGTTTGTAGGCTGCGCCGGAGCACCCTACAAAACAACCCACGATGTTTCGGGCGCTTGAATACTGATTTTCAAAATACACCTTGCCCGCAAGGCGCATGAATAGGGCATCTACATCAATCACACGACGTAGATACCCTATCCATGCGCTTCTTCGGGCTGTCGCCCAAACAAAACGCCCCGGTTTTGCCGGGGCGTTTTGTTTGAACCTTTGTGTCGCTTCAGTTTTTCCAGGCTTGATCGAGCACCGCCTGCGCCTTGTCGTACTTGGCTTTGGCTTGATCCAGTTTCAACTTGGAGGTATCCGCCGTTTTTTTGTCTTCGGCCAGTTGCTTCTGCGCTTCCGCCAATTCTTTTTCCGACTCGGCGACTTTTTTCAGGTTGTCCTGATGTTCGGAATCCACCTTGAGCATGGCTTCGCGCGCGTATTCGACACCCGCTTGCTGCGCCGAGACATCCTTGGCTAACACCGGCGACGACATCGCGGCCAACAAACCCATTACCAGCAACATTCTCAACATGGCATCTCCTTGGCGGAACGTGGATTTAGAACGACAGCTTCACCCCGATATGCGGGCCGTTATCCAGCACGCAGGGCGCGCCGGAAAGATAGAACTTGGTGGTGCGGTAGCCGATGTAGGCTTGAGTCAACGCGGAGACCGCGTACTCTGCGCGCACCGCGCCCTGGTAATAACGCTCGGAATCGCCGAAGCTGATGATCTTGGGCGCGTAGTGGTATTCGCCGACAAAGGCAAAGCGGCGATCCGCCGGAATTTCATAGCGCATTTGTGCGCCCAGCGCGATACCGGAAACCGTCTTGCGGTTGGGGGCGATCTTGTTCAGCGAAGCGACCACCGCCTTGGCACCGATGCCCAGCGACAGGCCGGGAATGGAACCTTCTTCGTTCATCACCAGCAGCCCGCCTTCGCCCAGCAAACTGTTCGCGTCGTTGTACAAGAAAGAACCGAACAGCTCGGATTTTCCCGCAATGCCGCTGACCATGCTGTATTTGAACTGGGCGACACTGTTGCTCAGGTTGATGTCCATCGTGTCCGCGACAGCCAGCGGGCTGATGGCAAACAAAGAAACTACGGCAAGACGACGCAACATAAATCACTCCTTAATTTAATTTGGCGGAGGCGGTGAGATTCGAACTCACGGAGGACTCACATCCTCGCTAGTTTTCAAGACTAGTGCCTTCAACCGCTCGGCCACACCTCCAAACAACCCTTCACACCCCATGGATGCTGCCCTGCTACCGCGAAACCGGCCAGCGCAGAACAATGGCGCGCATGATACCCGAAAAGTCACTCCCTCCAAAGACCGCCATGTTGTTGCGGTTGCAACTTTTTCATTGCTTCTGTAGTCTCACACTTGTCGTGCGCATCGCCGCACTATTATTTTCTGGAGGAAGCAATGGCTTTTCAAACTCAAACCGCACAAATCGGCACGCTGGGCGCAGAACAAAACAAAGTCCTGCGCAACACTTACATGATGCTGGCGCTGACCATGATCCCCACGGTCATAGGCGCGATGATCGGCATGTCGATCAACTTCTCGTTCATGGCGGCCAGCCCGATCATGTCGTCGCTGATTATGTTCGCCGTGATGATGGGCATGTTGTTCGCCGTCACTGCGCTGCGCAACAGCGTGTGGGGTGTGGTTGCCCTGCTCGGCTTCACCTTCGTCGCGGGCGTGTTTCTCGGCCCCATCCTGCAAGTCGCCCTGCATCTGCGCAACGGCGCGCAACTGGTCGGCATCGCCGCTGGCGGCACCGGCATCATCTTCTTCTCGCTGGCCACCATCGCCACCGTGACCAAGAAAGATTTCAGCTTCATGGGCAAATTCCTGTTCATCGGCCTGATCCTGCTGGTCGTTGCTTCGCTGGCAAACATGTTCTTCCAGATTCCCGCGCTCAGCCTGACCATCTCCGCCATCGCCGTGATGATCTTCTCCGCCTACATCCTGTTCGACGTGAGCCGCATCGTCAACGGCGGCGAAACCAACTACGTGATGGCCACGCTGTCGCTGTATCTGGACATCTACAACCTGTTCATCCATTTGTTGAGCCTGTTGATGGCATTCGCGGGCGAGAAAGACTAAGCGTTCCAAGCATCATAAAAAAGCGGCCTGTTGGCCGCTTTTTTATTTTCCGCAAAAACCTTAATTCAAGCCACAGAGGACACAGAGACCACAGAGAAAGCCGATTCAGATCACCTAACTCATCCACACCGCTTCTTTCTCTGTGGTCTCTGTGATCTCTGTGGCTAAATTGTTTTTTAGGTTTGTTTTGGTTTTCTCTGTTCCGGCCTCAAGCGCGGCGCAAGCAACACATCGCCGTCATCCGCATCCAATTCCTCGCCCTTGGCATTAGTCATCGGCTGCTCGTAATCGCTCCAGCCGCGCACGCCGGTCTTGAGCGAAACCACGTTGCTGAAACCCATCTTCAGCAACACATCCGCCGCCAGCACCGAACGTTTGCCGGAACGGCAGATCACCACGATTTCCTGTTCGCGGCTTGAGGCCAGCTCGGGCACGGTCTCGTCGTAATCCCATTCGCACGATTGTTCCAGCACCCCGCGCGGCACGTTGATCGAGCCTGGGATGCGCAGAGAATCAAACTCCGCCGCTTCGCGTATATCCAGCAACATGGGCTTGCCGCCCGCCGCCAGCGCACGGCTCAAATCCCACGGCATGATCTCTTTCACGCGGGTGAGGGCTTCGTTTATCAAGTCGTCGTATTTCTCCATTGTTATCATTCCTCCTCTTCGTCATTCCCGCGAAAGCGGGAATCCAGTAATTCAAAATGCATTTTGTATAAACCACTGGATTCCCGCCTGCGCGGGAATGACGAAATTTTATTGCCGCTCAAACACCGCAATCGACTCCACATGCGAAGTCTGCGGGAACATATTCATCACGCCTGCCGCTTTCAGCGTGTAGCCCTTGGCATGCACCAGCACTTCGGCATCGCGCGCCAAGGTTGAGGGGCTGCACGACACATACACGATGCGACGCGGGGCGATTTCGTCGCTGATGGCTCTCATCAATTCAATCGCGCCATCGCGCGGCGGATCAACCAGCCATTTGTCGAACCTTCCCATCTTCACCAGCGCTGCCTCGTCCATCTCGAACAAGTTCATCATCTGGAATGTGGTGTTGGCGGACAGGCCGTTGGATGCCGCATTCTGCATGGCACGCTTCACCAACGCGTCGCTGCCTTCCACACCCAATACTTGCGCGCCGCTTCTTGCAATCGGTAGCGTGAAATTGCCCAAGCCGCAGAAGAAATCGACGATACGTTCGCCCGCTTGCGGCGCGAGCAGCCGCATCGCGCGGCTGACCATCAGCCGGTTCATGTCGCTGTTCACCTGGGTGAACTCGGTGGGCGCGAACGGCATGGTGATGCCGAATTCCGGCAGGCTGTAACTCAGTTGAGGCGCGTCCAGCGGATAAAACGGCTTCACCG
>JAGVNQ010000181.1 GCA_020053195.1 Sideroxydans sp. | reverse complement strand
GACGATTATATTTGGACTTAACGCTGACGCGGCAACCGCTGTTGCCGATCTATCCTGCGCTGGATAATTTTCTCACGTTGTTCCTGCGGCAGGTTTTTCCAGCGTTCCTTGAATTTGGCTTTTTGTTCCGGGCTCAGTTGCTGCCATTTTTCGCGCATGGCTTGGCGTTGTTCGGGCGAGAGTTCGCGGAATGCGCGCATGCGCTGTTTGACTAATTCCTTTTCCGACGGACTCAGGTTTTTAAAACGGTTCAGCCGTTCTTTCGCATTCGCCCGCTGTTCCGGGCTCATGTCCGCCCATTTGCGTGCGCCACGGCTCAGACGTTCCTGCTTTTGCGGCGGCAAACTTTCCCAACGCTCTTTCAGGGAAGACAAAACTTGCTGCTGTTGCGCATCCAGTTCGCTCCACGCCACCCCTGCGGCGGCGGCATTCTGCGCAAACAACATGAACCCCAGCATCAGCCCCAGCGCCGACCAGCGGCTCAAACCGGCAAAGAATTTATTCGGCATTTTTCACCTCCAGCGGTATTGATTTTTCATTCGTACTGATTTTGATTTCCGACATAGCGATGTCGAGATCGGCCACGTCCTCATCCATTTCGCCCAGCATCTCGATCACCTCCAGCGACTCGGCATCACTCGCCGTTTGTTCTTCGGCGTGGGCAGGTGCGGCCCACAGCAGCAACGCGAACCAGCATAAATTAACCCGCATTTTTTTCCTCCTCCTCGAACAGCATCTCCGCCTCCATCCACAAATAAAAATCGGGGTCGGATTCCGCGTCGTGCCCGTCGTCGCCAAACAAAACCTCCAACGTCAGATCGCCATCCAGTTGCGCGACTTGTGCCGGATTTTCCTGCGGCGAATACAGCACGAACAGGCTGACAACCAACACTGTTATCGCCGCGAACGAAGTGGCCGACACCCAGCCTTGCATGGGTAACCAGCGCGCGAAAAAGCCGGGGCGTTGCAGCGCGCGCGCGCGCATCGCGGCCAAGCGGCGGCGCGTTTCGCCATCCAGTGCGGCATCGCCCGCATCCAGCGACGCTTTGACGCGTTGTTCAAATTCCTGATCGTTTTGCTTCATCGGTGATCCTCCAGTTTCAAGCGCAATTTTTCCAGCGCCCGCGCGTGATGGGTTTTCACAGCACTCTCCGAACACTGCATCGCCGCCGCCGTTTGCGCCACATCCAGACCTTCCCACACGCGCAGCAAAAACACCTGTTGCTGGCGATAGGGCAGGGCGCTCAATTCCACCTCCAGCCGCCGCATGAACTGCTCGTTGCCCAAGCGGGTGGCGGGGTCGAACGAATCGTCGGACGGCAATTGTTCCAACTCGTCTTGCGCATCCTCGTCTTCATTCGCCGCGAACCAGTGGCGAAAACGGTTGCGCACCGATTGCCTGCGCTGCCAGTCGCGGATGCGCGATTGCAAAATTGCGTAAAACAGCGCGCCCCATTCCCCCTCATCCCGCCCCGCATAATTCTGCACCAGCTTCAACATCGCCTCCTGCACCAACTCCAGCGCATCGTCACGGTTGCGCGTGGCGAACTGCGCGATGCGGAAGGCGCGGGTTTCGATGTTGGTGAGGAAGTTCTGCATACATTAAACAAAATAATCCATTAAGTCGTCATTTCGGCGAAGTCTCATAAGCGTTAACTTATCCAGTCCCTCCCCCTTCAAGGGGGAGGTTAGGTGGGGGATGGGGGCGGAATTTCTGTACATTTATCCCCATCCCCACCCCAACCCTCCCCTTGAAGGGGAGGGAGAAATGCGCCGGCCTTCGCCGGAATGACAGCCTATGGATTGTATGGAAAATTGCAACGTTCGATTACTTCGCCCGTTGTGCGCGCTGATCCATTCTGCGGTTGATGCGTTCGCCTTTCTTGTCCAGATGGCGGTTGATATTTTCGCCTTTTTTATCCAGACGCTGGTTGATGGCATCACCTTTCTTTTCGAGCTTGTCGGCTTTTTCGGTATTCCCGGCTGCGCGTTCTTTGTCGGCTTTGGCATCCATCTTCGCCTCGATGCGGTCGCCTTTTTTGTCCAGATGTTCTTCGATCATGTCGCCTTTCTTGTCCAGCCGCTGCTCGATGCGGTCGCCGCGTTTGTCCAGTTGTTCCGGGGTGGGCGCTGTGCTGCTTTCGGCGTAGGCCGCAGAAGCCGCAAACAGAGTCAGGAAAGCGCCGGTAAAAATCAATTTGCTGTTCATCGTATTTCTCCTTGGATTCGTTGAAGTCCGCACCTGAACTTTTTCGGGTGCTTACAGTATAGAACGCGGTGATTGCAGGTTCGACTACAAGCGTGTGCAAATTTTTCCAGTGTAGGGTGGATAAGCGCAGCGCATCCACCAAATAGTGAAGGTGGATGCGCTACGCTTATCCACCCTACGACTTTGCTGCCTCGTGGCATTCGCCCCCCGCTTTGCGGTAAGCTACGCCCCTTCCAGTCCCCACCTCAGAAAGCGCAATAAAATGGCACAAGGTCAATATGTAATGTCCATGCTCCGCGTGAGCAAGATCGTTCCCCCCAAGCGTCAAATCATCAAAGACATTTCCCTCAGCTTTTTCCCCGGCGCGAAGATCGGCCTGCTGGGTCTGAACGGCTCGGGCAAGTCCACGGTGCTGCGCATCATGGCGTTGCAGGATAAGGAATACGACGGCGAGGTGCAGCACCTGCCCAACATGAAGATCGGTTACTTGCCGCAAGAGCCGGTGCTCGATCCGACCAAGACCGTGCGCCAGGAAGTGGAATCCGCGCTGGGCGAAGTGATGGAAGCGCAAGCCAAGCTGGACGCGGTGTATGCCGCGTATGCCGAAGAGAATGCCGATTTCGATGCACTCGCCGCCGAGCAGGCGCGCCTGGAAAACATCATCGCCGCGTCCGGTTCGGATGCCTCGCACCAGATGGAAATCGCCGCCGATGCGTTGCGCTTGCCGGAATGGGATGCCGTAGTCAAGAATCTTTCCGGTGGTGAAAAGCGCCGCGTGGCGCTGTGCAAGCTGCTGCTGGAAAAGCCCGACATGCTGTTGCTGGACGAACCGACCAACCACCTCGATGCCGAATCGGTGGAATGGCTGGAACAATTTCTGGTGCGCTTCCCCGGCACTGTGGTCGCCGTCACCCATGATCGCTACTTTCTCGACAATGCCGCCGAATGGATTTTGGAACTCGACCGTGGTCACGGCATTCCGTGGAAGGGCAACTACTCAAGCTGGCTGGAGCAGAAGGGCGAACGGCTGGCAACCGAACAGAAGCAACTCGACGCGCATTCAAAAGCGATGAAGCAGGAGTTGGAATGGGTGCGCCAGAATCCAAAGGCGCGTCAGGCCAAATCCAAAGCGCGTATCGCACGATTTGAAGAACTGAATTCGCAAGAACATCAGGCGCGCAACGAAACGCAGGAAATCTTCATCCCCGTCGGCGAACGTCTGGGCAACGAAGTTATCGAATTCGAGAACGTGAGCAAAGCCTATGGCGACCGCCTGCTGATCGACAACCTCAGCTTCAAGATTCCGCCCGGCGCAATCGTCGGCATCATCGGCCCCAACGGCGCGGGTAAATCGACTTTGTTCCGCATGATTACCGGCAAAGAACAACCGGACAGCGGCACGGTGAAAATCGGACAGACCGTAAAAATCGCCCACGTTGACCAAGCGCGCGATTCGCTGCAAAGCGACAAGACCGTGTTCGATGCCATCTCCGGTGGCAACGATATTCTGACTGTCGGCAAATACGAAACCCCGGCGCGCGCCTACATTGGCCGCTTCAACTTCAAGGGCGGCGACCAAGCCAAACTCGTCGGCCAACTCTCCGGCGGCGAACGCGGACGTTTGCATCTGGCGCAAACCCTCATCTCCGGCGGCAACGTGCTGCTGCTCGACGAACCCTCCAACGACCTCGACGTGGAAACCCTGCGCGCACTGGAAGATGCCCTGCTCGAATTCGCCGGCTGCGTCGCCGTCATCTCCCACGACCGCTGGTTTTTAGACCGCATCGCCACCCACATCCTCGCCTGCGAAGGCGATTCCAAGTGGACGTTCTTTGACGGCAACTATCAGGAATATGAGGCGGAGAAGCGGAAGCGTTTGGGTGAAGAGGGCGCGAAGCCTAAGCGGATTCGGTATAAGCCGATTAGCCGGTAAATAGTCAGTCAAGGGCGGACAAAGCATATCAATTTCAGGGAGCGGACATGAGCAAAATAGTTGCCCTTTACAACAATAAAGGTGGGGTATCCAAAACAACTACGACTTTTAATCTTGCTGCCTATTTGGCTCAGCAGGGGAAGCGCGTACTGCTAGTGGATTGCGACCCTCAGTGCAACATGACAGAAATGTTCTTTGCTAGTAGTGGCGATCTTGATGATCCGGAGCAAGAGCTGCCAGGCACTTCGATCTACGAAGTCATGTTGCCTAGATTTCAAGGGAAGCAGGCGGAAATTGATCAAGCAGATGTAGAGCTATCAGCTCATGAACGCTATAAGGGGCTCTTCCTGCTAAAGGGAGATATCGAGTTTTCTCGTGCTGAAACATACTTTGGTACTGCTTGGAATCAGGCAGTCACTGAGAACATTCACGAAAAGAACACCTATGTGGCATTTGAAAAACTCATGCGCTCGCTTGCGAGTGCTCGTGGATTTGACTTCATTTTGTGCGATGTTGGACCAAGCACTGGAGCCATTACGAGAACGGTTATTCTAAGCTGCGATGAAATAGTCATCCCCCTAGTTCCTGATCGCTTCTGCTACCAAGCGGTAAAACTGTTGGGCAGCGTTATCAGGGAATGGGTGGCAAAGCATGCCGTTATCACCGAGACATTAGTACCTTTTGGAATCGAACCATTCCTTGGGCGGCCAAAACTTGCCGGAAGCGTATTGCAGAATTTTAAAGTTCACGCTGGCTCGAAGGTTAAAGAGTCCTACATAAAATGGCAGAACAAGATTGCCAAGGAAATTGGCACATCTTTGGTGAGTGACAAAGGCTTGGAAATGAAAGAGGGATTTAACAAAGAGCACCCCTTCACCGCGTCAATTAAAGACGTTGCTGTACTTGCCCCGATAGCGCAACTATTCGGGCGCGCTATATTTGATATTGAGCAAGAACATAGCAAAGAAGCTTCAAGCGATGGGCGGATGTACTACGGTACGGTTTGGGAGCCTTGGGTTACACGCATGAGCGAATACAAAAAAGAAATTGCATATATTGCGCAGGCAATTTCGTGAGTATTGCCTATACATATACCGCGTTATTGGATGTTCTGTCATATCGCTTCAGACTTCAACGCGATATTTTAACCGGAGGGTATTCCCTCAAGAATGACCTTGAGGGGGCGCTTTCAATATTTGATTCTGTTAATCCAGAAGACTTCGGTGTGCAGGCTATTTCTGACACCATAATAATTTCATGCAGAACACATGAGCACTTTGAAGAGTTCTTGGTAATTTTGAAGAAAGTATTTATTTCATTTCTCAGTAAGGGGTTGTTCGTTCGAGGTGGCGTGGCTTACTCAAGGCACTATCAGAATGGCCGCGTAACCTACAGTCACGCAATCGCAAAGGCATATGAGATTGAAAGCAAGGTTGCGATTTATCCGCGAATTATGATCGATCAAAATATTGTTGATATGTATAACAGTGGGGCAGGGTTGCCAAAGATTTTCGGGAAAGGACTTTTGGCAAGACAGAATGGAGGATGTTTCATTAACATCCTTGATGAGGATAACTGGTCGCAAATTTACGAAGCTGCTAAAACTATGTATGCGCGGGATCAAATGAGCCTTGTAAGTGATGAGGCGGCATTCGCCAAACATCAATGGTTTCAGAATTACCTCTTTTCATCTTCTTATGCTGATATAGAAAAGCCTAAATACATAGAAAGTATCGGTTTGGTTTGAACACGCAATGTAACAATCGGGGGCCACGTTTTCTGAGTGACCATGACATCATCGACCAGCAACAAACGCATCGTCACGAAAAATACGAAAAATAGGGTCAGACTCGATTTCCCACGGAAATTGTTAACCCACCTTCTCGCGAAGGCGCATGAATAGGCGATCTACGTTATGTGATTGATGGAGAGTGGCGTATTTATTGGCTTGCGGGCGAGGTGGGTGTGTTGAATTGCCAAATACAGGGCTAGCAAACGTGGAACTCTGCGAAGCCAAACATCAACCTAAACCGTTTGCACCTTTGGAGTAAGAAATGCCCACCTATTGGAGAGTGAGCGAAGTTCGAGTGATCCAAGACCATGCCGTATGGGTGCGCTTCATTGATGGCCTCGAAGGCATCGTGCGCTTCTTGCTGGGTTTCTTTCGCGGCGTGTTTTCACACCTGAACGCCCCAGAAAAATTTCGGCAAGTCACTGTGGTCGGAGGTGCGGTCACATGGCCGGGAGAACTTGATCTTGCGCCGGACGCGATGCATGAAGAGATCAAGCAACGCGGGGGTGAATGGGTGGTGGATAGATGAGTGGAAACCGTGGTTCCCGTTTTTTTGAGGAATTTTCGTGTAATCGCAGTACTCTTTGGAGGGTGTAATCCATGCTTATTTTCAGATCATGCATTTTGTTGCTGGCCGCCATGTGTGTCTCATGTGTCCAGTCCAATTTTCATAAAGCAGGATTGGCTATGATCGAGAAGGATCGGGAGGACAGGCTCAGGCACGAGGTGGAGGAATGTCTTCAGCCGGCTGAACAGGGTGATATGAAGGCGCAGTATCAGTGCTCGCTTGCGCTGGCGGGGTTGGGGGGCGCGGATAATTTGAAAAAGGGCGTGGCTTTCCTGCAATCGTCAGCAGAGGTTGGATATGCTCCGGCGCAACACACACTTGGCGCACAGTATGCGCGCGGAGAAGTGGTGGCACAGGATTACGCGACTGCGATCCTTTGGTATCAGCGGGCGGGAGAACAAGGATATGGCCCTTCGCAGCGTATTCTTGCGACGATGTATTACACCGGGCAGGGTACGGAAATCAATTATGCCGCTGCTGCGAAATGGTGCAGGCTCGCAGCTGCACAGGGTGACTATGCCTGCATGGCCAGTCTGGCAGAGTTGCATGAGGCAGGCTTGGGGGTGTCACGAGATCCGAATGAGGCGATCCGTCTATACAATGAGGCTGAGAGAGGGGCGAGTAAGAACTATCAGATCGCCCGCATGTATGCTGAAGGTATGGAGGGGAAAGAGCCGGATGCCGTGAACGCCGCGCGTTGGATTTGCGGCCGCGCTGCGGTGGTGCCTGGCGAGGCTGAATTCGTGCTGGGCGAAGCCTATGAGAGCGGCAAGGCAAAGTGTGGCAAGGACACACTGATGCCTATGGACAATTGGTTGCGCAGCCTTGGGCGGGCTCGCATCTGGTATGTGCAAGCAGTAGAGAAAGGTCACGCCAGGGCTAAGGAGAGACTGGATCGCATGACCGGGAAGCTAATGAGCGGGGGAAGATTGCAGGGTGAATTACCGGAACTGGAATATTCCCATTTTGACTCGCAGAGTTTCGGCAAGAACAAGTTCGTGATGCTCATGACACCGCCTGCCACTAAGACAGATGGTCTTCCAAAACGTCGAGGGATAACCGGGGAGTGCGGGAATGAGGAACGACTCAGCGAGACTCGGGTAAGCGATTTGAAATCGATCCGCGAAAGATTCGAAAGTAATGGTTACCTGATTGACAAAGTACTGACGGCTCCGGATTGCGCCTCGATTGAGACAGCTCGGGCTGTATTCGGGCAGTTCGAGGTGCATATGCCTTTGAAGAACACCTCGGATTTGCCGATACCGCGAGAGGCGGCAAATGCGGCATTCTTCAAATTGGTGAGCGGGTTTTCCGGCCCGAAGAATCTGGTTGTAGTGGCCGACAGGTTGAGCATATTTCGCCTAACGAACACTAAACTACTGGACAGTGAGGTGTTGCTTGTGACTTCACGGAGCGATTCGTTGAATCGTGGTACTCCACCTGGTATCAGGGTCGTCGGGGTACTGAGTGCGACGCAGGACAGGTCGGCGCGTGCGGGGGCTGTTCCCGAATAACGAATCAAAGGGGGCAGCATCGCAATTGTTTTGCGATTGATGAAGAGCATGAATACTTCGACACACATCAAACGCATCGTCATCATCGCCGGGCCGAACGGTGCGGGGAAGACAACTTTCGCGCGTGAGTTTTTGCCGACCGATGCGGAGTTGCCCAACTTTGTAAACGCCGATTTGATCGCCGCCGGGTTGTCTCCATTCGCACCTGAACTGGCAGCGTTCAAGGCGGGGCGGATAATGTTGGAGACGATTGCGGACTACGCGAAACGCGGCGAAAGTTTTTCTTTTGAGACGACGCTTTCCGGTGCAGATGATTCCGGCTTGGCGTTCTTCCGGCTATTTGGTGAAGCTGATTTTCTTGTCGTTGCCAAATGTTGAGATCGCTTTGGAGCGCGTGGCAACCCGTGTAATTCAGGGCGGACACTCATGGCACTCGGATAAGCGATCTCCGAGCAAGAATGAGGTCACGCGCGACTTGGCGCGGCACGGTTAACAACGGCAATTTTTTTGGTCTTCGTTTCT
>JAGVNQ010000216.1 GCA_020053195.1 Sideroxydans sp. | reverse complement strand
CTACGTTGATCGAATGACGTAGATGCCCTATCCATGCGCTTCTTCACGAGGTGGGCAAACAAAAAGCGACCCGAAGGCCGCTTTTTCGTTTTTGTTGTTGCTAGCGATTACTTGATGATCGGATTCAGTTCGCCCTTGGCGTAACGCGCGGCCATCGCGTCGAGCGAGATCGGTTTGATCTTGCCTGCCATGCCGGCGCAACCGAAGGCTTCATAACGCGATTTGCAGATTTCCTTCATCGCCTTGGTGGTGGCGGCGAGGAATTTGCGCGGGTCGAAGTCTTTGGGGTTTTGCGCCAGATAGCGGCGGGTCGCGCCGGTGGAGGCCATGCGCAAGTCGGTGTCGATATTCACTTTGCGCACGCCGTTCTTGATGCCTTCGACGATTTCTTCGACCGGCACGCCGTAGGTTTCACCCATCGCGCCGCCGAATTCGTTAATGACCTTGAGCCATTCTTGCGGCACGGAAGATGAGCCGTGCATCACCAGATGGGTGTTGGGCAGACGCGCGTGGATTTCCTTGATGCGGTCTATGCGCAACACTGCGCCTGTGGGCGGACGGGTGAATTTGTACGCGCCGTGCGAGGTGCCGATGGCGATGGCCAGCGCATCCACTTGGGTCAGCTTGACGAACTCGGCGGCTTCGTTGGGGTCGGTCAGCAGTTGGTCGTGGCTCAGTTTGCCTTCCGCGCCGTGGCCGTCTTCTTTTTCACCTTCGCCGGATTCCAGAGAGCCGAGGCAGCCCAGTTCGCCTTCGACAGACACGCCGACGGCGTGCGACATTTCGGCCACGCGGCGCGAGATGTTAACGTTGTATTCAAAGCTGGATGGGGTCTTGCCGTCGGTCATCAGCGAGCCGTCCATCATCACGCTGGAGAAACCGGAACGAATGGCTTGCACGCAAACAGCTTCGGATGCGCCGTGGTCCTGGTGCATGACGACGGGGATGTGCGGATACATTTCCACAGCGGCTTCGATCAGGTGACGCAGGAACGCTTCGCCCGCATATTTGCGCGCGCCGGCGGAACCTTGCATGATGACCGGGCTGTTGGTTTCATCAGCCGCTTCCATGATCGCCTTCACCTGTTCCAGGTTGTTGACGTTGAACGCGGGCAGGCCGTAGCTGTGTTCTGCCGCGTGATCGAGTAGTTGACGTAGGGATACGAGTGCCATTTGATTCTCCTCTTAATAAAATTCAGACGTTAGTCGTTAGTTATTTGTCGTTAGTTGGTGTTGGCCGCTACGCGGGTCTTGTGTTAACTGACGACTAGCTACTAACGACTGCTTTTAACTTTTTTTATGCTCGCCCACGCGCACGATTTTCATGGTGTTGGTGTGACCCGCTTTGCCGATGGATTCGCCCACGGTCATCACGATCAAATCACCTTCTTCCACCATGCCCAGACGCGCCAACTCGTCTTCGGCCTGACGCAGCGTCACCGAATAATCCTTGGAGTCGGAAGTGAATGCGATGGGATGCACGCCGCTAAACAAGGTGACTTTACTCAGCGTGGCTTCCATCGGGGTCATGGCGAAAATCGGTGTGCCTGCATTGATACGCGACATCCACAACGCAGTCGAGCCGGATTGGGTGAGCGCGACGATGGCTTTCACCTTGAAATGCGAAGCGGCGTAAAGCGCTGACATGGCGATGGATTGGTCAACGCGCTTGAACTGGCTGTGATCCAAACGATGATCTATCAGGCTGCCTTCGGTTTCTTTTTCGGCGCTCAGACAAATACGGTCCATCGCTTCTATGGTCTCGACCGGGTAATCGCCCACTGCCGTTTCCGCCGACAACATCACCGCGTCGGTTCCGTCCAGCACGGCATTCGCCACGTCGGACACTTCTGCGCGGGTGGGAATCGGATTGGTAATCATCGACTCCATCATTTGCGTGGCGGTAATGACCAACTTGTTTTTGGCACGCGCCATTTTGATCATTTTCTTTTGCAGGCCGGGCACGGCCGCATCGCCCACTTCAACCGACAAATCGCCGCGCGCCACCATGATGGCATCGCACGCGTCGATGATCTCGGCCAGCACCGGAATCGCTTCGGCGCGTTCGATCTTGGCCATCAGCAAACTCTTGCCTCCGGCGGCATGCATCAATTCACGCGCCATTTTCATGTCGTCCGCCGAGCGCGGGAAAGACACGGCCAGATAGTCCGCTTTAATCAGCGCGGCAGTCTTGATGTCTTCCTTGTCCTTGTCGGTCAGCGCGGGCGCGGTGAGTCCGCCGCCTTTGCGATTAATACCTTTGTTGTTGGACAACACGCCGCCGCGCACCACCACACAATGCACTTCCGTACCCTTGACTCCGGTGACATGAAATTCCAGCATGCCGTCGTTGAGCAGCAACACCGTGCCAACATCCACGTCGTTGGGCAGTTCCTTGTAATCCAGCCCCACGCGCTGCTGGTTGCCCAGCCCGTCCAAAGACGCATCGAGAATGAAGGCATCGCCTTTGTTCAAGACGATCTTGTCGTTCTCGAATTTGCGCACGCGGATTTTCGGTCCTTGCAAGTCGGCCAGAATACCGATGGTGCGCCCAGCCGCCTTGGCGGCGGCGCGCACTTTGTCGGCGCGCGCCATGTGGTCCTGCGCCGTGCCGTGCGAAAAATTCATGCGCACAACATCCACTCCGGCGCGGATCATTTGTTCCAATACCTTCTGGTCGCTTGAAGCCGGACCCAGAGTTGCTACAATTTTTGTTCTGCGTAGCATGTGATTCCTAGTTGGTTATTGCTTGGCGCGTTGCTCCAGAATTTCCACAGCGGGCAATGTTTTGCCTTCGAGGAATTCCAGGAACGCACCGCCTGCGGTGGAGATGTAAGACACCTTGTCATAGATGCCGTACTTCTGGATTGCCGCGATAGTGTCGCCGCCGCCAGCCAAAGTGAAGGCGCTGGTTTCGGCAATGGCCTTGGCGATGGTCTTGGTACCTTCGCCGAACTGGTCGAACTCGAACACGCCAACCGGACCGTTCCACACCACGGTCCCCGCCTTCATGATGATGTCGGCCAGTTCCTGCGCGGACTTCGGACCGATGTCGAAAATCATGTCGTCGTCGGCCACATCGCCCGCATCTTTCAACACAGCCGGTTCGTTGGCATCGAATTTTTTGCCAACCACTACATCTACCGCGATGGGGATGATCGCACCGCGTTGTTTCATTTTTTCGATCAACGCTTGTGCGGTCGGAACCAGGTCGTCTTCGCACAGCGACTTGCCGACGTTGTTGCCTGTCGCTTTGAGGAAGGTATTGGCGATACCGCCGCCGACCACCAGCTGCTCACATTTCTCGGACAGCGATTCCAGCACGGTCAGCTTGGTCGAAACCTTGGAACCGCCAACGATGGCGACCATCGGACGCGCCGGGCTGAGCAACGCTTTGGTCAACGCTTCCAGTTCTTCCGTGAGCAGAATACCTGCGGCGGCAATCGGCGCAAATTTGGCTACTCCGTGAGTCGAAGCTTCGGCGCGGTGCGCGGTACCGAAAGCGTCCATCACGAACACATCGCACAGCGCGGCGTATTTTTTCGACAGTTCTTCGTTACTTTTCTTTTCGCCCTTGTTGAAGCGGCAATTTTCCAGCAACACCAGTTCGCCTTCGGCCACGTTGAAACCGCCGTCCACCCAGTTGCGGATCAAACGCACCGGCTTGTTCAGTTTGTTGGCGATGACATCGGCCACCGGTTTGAGCGAGTTTTCTTCGGAGAACACACCCTCTTCGGGGCGACCCAGATGCGAGGTGACCATCACCTTCGCGCCCGCATTCATCGCCGCGATGATGGTGGCCATGGAGGCGGTGATACGCGCATCGGAAGTGACTTTGCCTTCTTTGACAGGCACATTCAGGTCGGAGCGGATCAGGACACGTTTGCCCTTGAGATCCAGGTCGGTCATTTTGATAACGGACATGATTTTTCCTTTTTGCAAACTGAAAGAGAAAAGGGCTGGCAACAGCCAGCCCTTTTTCGGGGAGAATTATTTTGCGACGTGCTGTACCAAACGCAGCATGTTGCAGGTGTAACCGTACTCGTTGTCGTACCAAGCCACTACCTTGACGAAAGTGCTGTCAAGCGCAATACCGGCATCGGCATCGAACACCGACGGTGCGCTCATGCCACGGAAGTCGGTGGCGACCACTTTTTCTTCGGTGTAACCCAGCACACCCTTCATGGAACCTTCGGACGCGGCCTTCATGGCTTTGCAGATGTCTGCGTAGGAAGCTTCCTTGTTTAACTCCACGGTCAGGTCAACCACGGAAACGTCGGAAGTCGGCACGCGGAATGCCATGCCGGTGAGCTTCTTGTTCAGTTCGGGGATGACCTTGCCCACGGCCTTGGCCGCACCGGTGGAGGAGGGGATGATGTTTTCCAGAATGCCGCGACCGCCGCGCCAATCTTTCTTGGACGGACCGTCAACGGTTTTTTGCGTTGCTGTTGCCGCGTGTACGGTCGTCATCAGGCCGCGCTTGATACCCCAGTTGTCATTCAATACTTTGGCTACGGGAGCCAGACAGTTGGTGGTGCAGGAAGCGGCGGAAACGATGGCTTCGCCCGCATATTTGGTGTGGTTCACGCCATACACAAACATCGGTGTGTCGTCTTTGCTTGGTGCGGACTGCACCACTTTCTTGGCACCTGCGGTAATGTGTGCCTGGCAGGACTCGGTGGTCAGGAAGAATCCGGTGCAGTCGATCACGATGTCAGCGCCCACTTCGTTCCACTTCAAATTGGCGGGTTCTTTTTCGGCGGTCAGGCGGATGCTCTTGCCGTTCACTACCAGATTGCTGCCATTGACCGACACGTCGCCCTGAAAGCGGCCATGCACCGAGTCGTACTTCAGCATGTATGCCAAGTAGTCCGGCTCCAGCAGGTCGTTGATGGCGACGACTTCGATTTCCGGGAAATCTTTAGCCACTGCACGGAATACCATGCGACCGATACGACCGAATCCATTAATACCAACTTTAATTGCCATGATGCTTCTCCTGAATAGAAATAAAAATTCTTATCGCTTTACAGCACGCCTTTGACGGTCTTCACCACGTTCTCGACGGTGAAACCGAAGTGTTTGAATAACTCGGGTGCCGGGGCGGATTCGCCGAAACAATCCATACCGATCACTGCGCCTTCCAGTCCGACATATTTGTACCAGAGGCCGGTCACGCCCGCTTCAACGGCCACGCGCTTGCTGCCCTTGGGCAACACGCTATCTTTGTAGGCTTGGTCTTGGCGGTCGAAAGCATTAGTCGATGGCATGGATACCACGCGCACATTGATGCCTTCGGCGGCCAGCGCGGCTTGCGCTTTCATGGCCAGATCGACTTCGGAGCCGGTAGCGATAATGACCGCTTGCGGTTTGCCGCCCGCTGCTTCGGACAACACGTAGCCGCCCTTGCGGATATTTTCGATCTGCGCTGCATCGCGTTTCTGGAACGCCAGATTCTGGCGGCTGAAAATCAGCGAGGACGGACCGTCCTTGCGTTCAACCGCACTTACCCAGGACACCATCGACTCCACGGTGTCGCACGGACGCCAGGTGTCCATGTTGGGAATGAAACGCAGCGTGGTGGTTTGCTCGACCGGTTGGTGGGTCGGGCCGTCTTCGCCCAGACCGATGGAGTCGTGGGTGAACACGTAGATCACGCGTTGTTTCATCAAGGCCGACATGCGCAATGCGTTGCGCGCATATTCCGAGAACATCAGGAATGTGCCGCCGAACGGCAGCAAGCCGCCGTGCAGCGCCATGCCGTTCATGATGTGCGACATGCCGAATTCGCGCACGCCGTAGCTGATGTAGTTGCCGGGCTTCTTGCCGGAAACGTGATGCGCACCTGTCCAGTTGGTCAGGTTGGAACCGGTCAGGTCGGCAGAACCACCCAGGAATTCAGGCAAGGCCGGAACCAGTGCGTTAATGGAATTTTGCGATGCTTTGCGTGTGGCAATGGTTTCAGCTTTTTCGTTGACTTGAGCGATAGCCTTGGCAGCGTGCTCTGCCCAGTTAGCAGGCAAATCACCCTTGGTACGACGCACAAATTCGGCGGCTTCTTTGGGGAAAGCTTTCGTGTATTCGGCGAACTTGTTGTTCCACAGTTTTTCCAGACCTTCGCCTTTGGTACGGGCATCCCATGCGGCATATACGTGTGCAGGAATCTCAAACGGGGGATATTTCCAGCCAATATATTCGCGGGTCGCTTGGACTTCGGCATCGCCCAGTGCAGCACCGTGTACATCGTGTGTGCCTTCCTTGTTGGGAGAACCGGCACCGATAATCGTCTTGCAGCAAATCAGCGTGGGCTTGTCAGTAACGGCTTTGGCCGCGTTGATCGCAACGTCGAGTTCTTCGGAATCGTGGCCTTGCACGTTGGCAATCACATGCCAGCCGTAAGCTTCGAAACGTTTTGCGGTGTCGTCGGTGAACCAGCCGTCGGTATGACCGTCAATGGAGATGTTGTTGTCGTCCCAGAAAGCGACCAGTTTGCCCAAGCCCCAAGTACCGGCCAAAGCACAAGCTTCGTGCGAGATGCCTTCCATCATGCAGCCGTCGCCCATGAACACATAAGTGTGGTGGTTGACGATCTCGTGACCGGGTTTGTTGAATTCGTTGGCCAGCAATTTTTCCGCCATCGCCATACCCACGGCGTTGGTGATGCCCTGACCCAGCGGGCCGGTGGTGGTTTCCACGCCGACGGTATAGCCGTACTCGGGGTGTCCCGGTGTCTTGGAATGCATCTGGCGGAAACGCTTTAATTCTTCGATCGGCAGGTCGTAACCGGACAGATGGAGCAGGGCATACACCAGCATGGAGCCGTGACCGTTGGATTGCACGAAACGGTCGCGGTCAGCCCATTTCGGGTTAGCCGGGTTGTGGCGCAGGTGATGATTCCACAGCACTTCAGCGATTTCCGCCATACCCATCGGTGCGCCGGGATGTCCAGAATTGGCCTTTTGTACGGCATCCACCGCCAGCATGCGAATCGCGCCGGTGATGTCATTAAATTTCGGGGGGGTTACATTGCGTGCCGCTGCCATTTTCCTGTCTCCTAAGTTACTGCGCTTACAGATTGCCGATTAATAATTCATTGAAAGATTTTTAATTATGCCCTAGTGATACTGCTATGGGCAACCGCGCTGGCAGCGCGGGAATACCCGAGTGAAGTTATTGGTTTTCCCCAAAACCCTTTTTAATCGGCTTAATACCCAACTGTTTCAGTTTCCGGTAAAGATGGGTCCGTTCAATCCCCGCGATCTCGGCGATGCGCGTGATATTTCCATTTTCTTTTTGCATTTGATAGTTGAAATACAAGCTGTCGAAGTGCTCGCGCGCTTCACGCAAAGGCAAATCGAGCGGCAACGAATGCCCTGACATGGCAATTTTTTCAGCTATCTTTTCGGTGGTATCCTGAACTTCAGGCTTGACTGAAGGCACGCCCTGCAAGATCGCTTTGGTTACGGTTGCCAGCAACTTTTGCAAGGCGATGGGCTTCTCCAGAAAATCCGACGCGCCAATGCGTATGGCTTCCAATGCCGTTTCAATCGTGCCGTGGCCGGACATCATAATCACCGGCATAGTCAGCATATCCTGCGCAACCCATTCCTTGAGCAGCATCAGGCCGTCGGTATCCGGCATCCAGATGTCAAGCAGCACGAGATCGGGGGTATGGTGCTCGCGGAAGCTGCGCGCCTGAGCCGCATTTTCCGCAAGATGCACCTGGTAACCTTCATCGAACAATATTTCGGAAAGCAATTCGCGTATGCCCACTTCGTCGTCCACTACCAGAATGTCTTTTGACATTAAACTTCCTCCACTTCTGTTGTAGCCAGAGGCAGGCTCACGCTCACGCATGTACCTCCCAATGGCTGACTGTCGATACTTATTTTTCCGCCGTGTTCTTCCACGATTTTTTTTACGATGGCCAATCCCAATCCTGTCCCCTTCTTTTTGGAGGTCATATACGGTTCAAATAGTCTCCCCAACAAATGTTCGGGGATTCCGCTGCCGTTGTCGCGTACCGTCAGATTCAGCGCGCCCTCCGCAATATTTTCGGTCGCAAGAACAATCTGCGGATGTTCAGTTTGTTGCAAAGCATCGTGCGCGTTCTGCAACAGATTGTGGATCACTTGGCGCAAGCGCGTCGCATCGCCGTTGATGCTGGTTTGTTGCGCGCCGAGTTGCAACGTGATCGGGCTGCTGTTCGCTTCGTACAATCCCATCACTTCGCTCAATAGCTGGTGTATGTCGATTTTCACCATACGTGCGGCGGGAGCGCGAGCGTAATTGGCGAATTCCGTGACCATGTTTTTCATGGCACCGACCTGGCTGACGATAGTCTGCGTGGCGCGCTGCAACAGTTGTGCATCCTCAGTATCCAGTTTGGCCTGTAGTTTGTGTTGCAAGCGTTCTGCGGAAAGCTGGATAGGCGTAAGCGGATTTTTGATTTCGTGCGCCAAGCGACGGGCAACTTCGCCCCACGCAGCCTGACGTTCGGCTTGAATCAAATGGGTGATGTCATCAAACACCACAACATAGCCTTTTTCCGATTCGGTGGTCAGCACCGATCCGCGCAGCAGCAACACTTGGTCGCCGTTTTTGCTTTTGCGCTCTACCTGATGTTGCCACGCCGCTCCCTGCCCGGATTCCAGTCTCTGTTGAACCGCCTGAATAAACGGGCGCAACAAAAAATTGCCTTCTGCCAGTTCTTGTAAACTTGTACCTTCCATTTCGTGCAGCGGTGCGCCGAGAATATAACTGGCGCTCGAATTGGTGGAGCGCAAATGGAATTTTTCATCCACTACCAGCACGCCGGAAGAAAGATGGGCGAGCACGCTTTCCAAATAGGTTTTTGCGTCTTCCACCTGGCGCTGTTGTTGTTCGCTGAGTTTTTTGGCGGCAGCCAGTTGGGCGGTCATCTGGTTGAACAATCCGGTCAACGCCCCCAGTTCATCCCGGCTCTGCACCGGATAACTGCTGCTGAAATCGCCTTGCGCCACGGCTCTTGTTCCGGCTGCCAGCGCCGCCAATGGTGCGCTGAGTTTGGCGCTCAGATAAAAGGCTGCGGAAATTGCGCTTAACAGCACAATCAGCAACGACAAAGTTAATGTGATGCCATATAGACGCTTCAGTCCTACGCGGGATAACGATAGTTGCTGATAGTCGCCGTACACAGCCTGCACTGTTTCTGCATCGGCTGCCAGTTGTCTGGGTACGGGTTGCAGAAATTGTATGACACGCTGCTCATCTACCCTGTTGGTCGAGCGAACAGGTACCAGCACGCGCAATACCAAACTGTTGTCCGGCAGCGCTTCCACCGTGCTGTAATTGCCTCTTTGCCTTGCTTCACGCAGCATTGCCAGCGTGGGTGTTTCGATCTTATTGTTGTGCTTTTTTCCCTCAACAACCAGCGCGTTGCCCTTTCTGTCATACACCGCAGCTTCCTGTATCCCGCCTTCGTCTATAAAGCGCGCCAATGTTTTACCATGCTGTACGGGCGCTTGATTAGCCAGAATCTGTGCGGCGAAGCGGCCTTTCTTGCTTAATTCATCCAACCCGTTTTGAAATGTACTGCGTGCCAGATTCAATCCGCCTTCAAGCGCTTTTTCCACGCGCACATCAAACCACGATTCGATACTTTTGCCGAGAAACTGTACCGACACGGCATAGACCAGCACGCCGGGCAGTACCGCAATCAGCGAAAAGAATATTGCCAATCGCAGTGTCAGTTTGGCACCGTACACTTGTTCGCGTAGCTTGGTACGCAATTGCCAAAACTGAAAGGCAACCAGTACAGATAGCCCGAGTGCCATCGTTCCGGCCAATGCGAGCAACATGAAATAGTTGCGCGAGAACAAATCGGTATTGGCGCTGGCGCTCGACAACATATACAACAACAAAACTCCTGCCGCGCCACAACTCAGAATCAGATACTTCACGGCTGATCCCCGTCTTTCTGCGCATCAGGACTAATATCCCAATGGTAGCGCTGTGATTCCACGTTCCATTGGTCATTAGTCAGCGCATTCACCTGGATCGGTTTGGGTAGTTGCGTCATATCCAGACGCATCGATGCATATGCGCTGATCTGGCTGCCTTTTTTCGTCCAGCGGGAAATATAGCCACCCTCTGTGTTATCCAGCAACGATGCGGCGATGGGTGGAGCTGTTTGATGTCCCAGCATGCGCAACGCGTCTTTGAGTTCCATGAAGCTCTGGAACAATCCGCCGCGAGAAATCCGGTACTGCCGGGTAAGGATGTTGTAGGAAAGTTTGGTGGTTTGTTCGTGGCTTTCAATATCGGTATCCAGCCAATACCAGCGGGAGCGTTGTACAGATAATTCGCTTACAAAATACAGGGTGACACCGCGATTTAAAGCATCTTCAACGGGCGAGGGCAGGTTGATATTAAAATCGGCTGAAAGCAGGTAGCCTTCTTCACTCAACCGTGCTTCGACTTTGATGATTTCTATGCCTTCCGCACACGCTTGAAACGCACAGCAGAACAGGCCGATCAGACAAATCGACCGGACGAATCCCTTAATTCTTTTTGTGCAGCAACGCATAATAAAACCCATCGTGCTGTTCGTTTGGCAACAATTGCCCCTCTTGCAATATGCCGATTTGTTCCTGCTCGGCTTCAGGATGCTGCTTCAAAAAGGCATCGGTCACTTGCTGATTTTCGCGCTTGAAGACGGAACAGGTCACGTAGAGTAATTTACCATCTAAAGCCAACAGCGACCACAACGCTTCCAGAATCTGCGCCTGCTGTTTGGCAAACGAGTCAATGTCAGCTGCGCGCCGCAACCATTTAATGTCGGGGTGACGGCGCACAACCCCCGATGCGGAGCAGGGGACATCGGCCAAAATACGCTGAAACGGCTTACCATCCCACCATGCTTGCGGTGTGGCCGCATCTCCACAGACCACCTGCGCTTGCAGTTGCAGTCTCTGCAAATTTTCGTTTATTCGCGCCAGTCGTTGTTCATCCTTATCGACTGCCACCAAATCTATGTCTGCTATTTCCAACAGGTGTGCTGCTTTGCCACCGGGAGCGGCACAGGCATCCAGCACGCGCATTCCATCGCGCACGTCCAAAATGCGGGCGGCATATTGAGCGCCCGCATCCTGCACCGAAACCCAGCCTTCGGCGAATTTCGCCAAGCGATCAACTGCTACCGGCTGTTCCAATATCAACGCGTCGGGCTCAACCCGTTGCGCTGCGATGCCCTGTTCTGCGAGCAGGATTTGATATTCAACTACAGTAGTGCGTTTGATATTGACGCGTAGCGTCATGGGAGGGTGTTGGTTACCGGCTTCCAAAATTGCAGCCGCTTTTTCAGGATACTGTTTTTTGATGGCAGCAATCCACCAGTGCGGATAGGAATAGCGGCTTTCCTCTTCACGCATGGCAGCTTGCTTTAGCGCTTCACGCTGGCGCAAATAATTGCGCAGCACACCGTTGACCAAACCACCGGCTCCCGCATTCAGTAGCTTTGCCGCATTCACGGCTTGATCCACGATGACATGTTGTTGTGCTTTGCTGAATTCTATTTGATAGAGTGCAACCAGCAAGAGATGTTGCAAATTCGCATCGCGCGAGGGGCGCTGCATCAGCTTGCCCAGCATGAATGCCAGCTTGCCATAATGGCGCAAAGTTCCATAACACAAATCCTGCAATGCGCCGCGTTGTTGCGGGCTGAACTTGGGGTGTTGACGCAGGCTTTCAGCCAATGCTTGAGTGAGGTTACGTCCCAGTATTACGCTATTGACCACTCTTGCTGCTTCGATTTGTACATGTTGCATAATCAGTTTGAACCGAAGCGGTCGCCGACTTTGGCCGGAAAACCCTGAACGAACTGAGCTACAGGAAGCGCTTTTCCCCCGGGTTTTTGCAGCATCTCAAGACCCAGCACACCCTGGCCGCAAGCTACCTTGATGGTATTTTTGTCTATTGAGAGGATAGAGCCGGGTGTATTTGTGCTTTGGCTATTTTCCAGCAACCGTGCACGCAAAATTTTGATCGTTACTCCGCGCATCTGGGTAAAAGCAACCGGAAATGGAAAGTAGCCGCGTACGGCTCGATCCAATTGTTCCGCGCTGTTGACCCAGTCGAGATGCGCCTCCCCCTTGCTCAATTTGGCGGCATAAGTCGCTTGTCCTGCATCTTGTTGTTCTGGGCGCAACTGCCCGTGTTCAAGTTGGTGCAGCACGTCAGCAATCGCCTGTGCGCCCAAGACGGCAAGTTTATCGTGTAATGTCTGTGCGGTATCTCCCTGCGTGATGGCGCAGGTTTTTTTCAGCAGCATGTCACCCGTATCCAAGCCCTCATCCATTTGCATGATGGTGATACCCGTTTCAGCATCGCCCGCCAGAATCGCCCGTTGTATCGGTGCCGCCCCGCGCCAGCGCGGCAACAATGATGCATGGATATTCAAACAGCCCAGTCGTGGGGTCTGTAGCACAGCTTTGGGCAAGATCAAGCCGTAGGCCGCGACCACCATCACTTCCGCTTTCAAAGCTGCCAATTCTTTTTGCGACTCTTCGGTTTTAAGCGAGACGGGTTGCAACACCGGAATCGCGTGTTGCTGCGCAAGCAGCTTGACCGGGCTTGCGGTTAACTGCATGCCGCGCCCGGATGGGCGATCCGGTTGTGTCAGCACGGCCATTACTTGATGCTCTCTCAGTAGCGCCGCCAGCGCGCTTTCTGCGAAGTGCGGTGTACCTGCAAAAATGATTTTCAATTTGGGCCTTGGCTACAAGGTCTCGCGCCGCTGTTTTTTCAACTTGGCGCGGATCCGTGTTTGTTTGAGATGTGATAAAAGCTCGACGAAAACCTTGCCACGCAGGTGATCTATTTCGTGTTGGACACAAACTGCCAATAATCCTTCGGCGTTCAGCGTAAACTGCTTACCATGTTCATCCTGCGCGCGTACGGTTACGCGTTCCGCGCGGCGCACTTTTTCGTATATGCCGGGAACCGAAAGGCAACCTTCTTCGTTTTCGCCCTCACCTTCGGCGTTAATCAGCTCAGGGTTAATTAGAACGATAAGCTCATCGTGGGTTTCCGAAACATCAATCACGATAACCTGTTGGTGTGCGTCAACTTGCGTTGCGGCGAGACCCACGCCCGGCGCGGCATACATGGTTTCGCTCATATTGCGAACTAAACGGCGAATTTCTTCGGTTACTGCCGCTACGGGTTTGGCGACTTTGTTTAAGCGAGGGTCTGGATACTGAATAATTGGTAGAAGTGCCATAAATGCTTGCCAACTGAAGAGACTAGATGCAGAATTTAAACAGGTGCGCAAACTTTGCACCGCATTTCATTACTTTGCTAGGGTTTTCCATGCGCAAGATTATATCTCTGATTTGCCTCGTGTTGCCCATCCTCGCTTGGGCTGACGACCTGCAAATACGCGAAGATGCACCCGACCGCCACATTGTAGTTCCGGGAGATACACTATGGGACATCTCAGCAAAGTTTTACAAAGATCCCTGGAAATGGCCGCAGATTTGGCTGTTGAACAAAGAGCAAGTCAGTGACCCGCACTGGATTTATCCCGGCAATGTAATTTTTCTTGATCGAAATTCTGGAACGCTAGTCGTTGAACAAACCGCGACTGAAGCGGGCTCTGCCGTATCCGAGCCAACTGTTGCTGGTAGTGTTGTCGAATCCTCCCCTGAAACCGCTGCTGTCGAGCGAGTTACTCCTTCAAATGTCGTGAAGCTGAAGCCCAAAGCGCGTGTGGTTATGCAAAACACCGAAGCCATTCCTGCTATTCCGCTAAATCTTATTGCTTCTTTTCTTTCGCGTCCCCTCGTTGTTGATTCCGAGGAGTTGGAGCTATCCCCCAAGTTAGTTGGCACTATTGAAGAGCGCACACTGTTATCCGCCAACAATATAGCTTACGTTAAGGATTTGCCTAGCGACAAAGGTACTCGTTGGCAGATTTATCGTCCTGGCACGTCCTTTGTTGATCCTGACACGGAAGAAGAGCTGGGTCGGGAAGTGGTGTACTTGGGTGAGGCTACAGTCGAGAAGTTTGGTGATCCTAGTACTCTTCGCATTACCAACTCGGTTTTGGAAATACACAAGGGTGATTATTTTGCCCAAACAACTTCGGGATATTCTACCAACTACATCCCGCATGCACCTAGCAACAATATTTCAGCAAAAGTAATTTCGGTATATGGCGGTGTGCAACAAGCCGGACAACGCGCAGTTGTAACTCTTAACAAAGGTCGTCGTGACGGTATTGAAGACGGTCATATTTTTGGGCTTTACCAAAAAGGTGAAGTCATTAGAACCAAGGGTTGGTTTACTCCCAATATTGTGTTGCCTGATTTGCGTTACGGCTTAGTCATGGTGTTCCGCGTGTTTAACAAGGTCTCTTACGCGCTAGTGATGGAAACTTCATTGCCGGTGCAGCTTCAGGATCGCGCGGGTTCTCCCGAGTAAATAATGCCTCTTGACGCTTCCCTCGCGTCTTGGTTGGTATTAAGCCAGATTCCCGGCTTGGGTAACGAAGGGCTGCGGCGTTTGTTGCTGGCTTTTAGCTCACCCGATGCTGTATTGCATGCTTCCGTCTCTTCGCTTTCCCAATATGTCAAACCCGCTGTGGCACGAGCTATCGCAGAGGGGTTTGAAAATCCTGAATTTCCGCATGTTGCCGTATGGTTAGAAGACCCGCTAAATTGCGTCCTCACTATTGCTGATGCCGAGTATCCGCAAGCCCTGCTAAATACCATTGATCCACCTTTAATTTTGTATATTAAAGGCCGCCTTGATTTGCTAAATTCGCCCGCGCTTGCCGTTGTTGGTAGTCGAAATGCCACAACGCAAGGTATTCGCAATGCAGAAGCGTTCGCAAAATCTTCTTCGGAAGCCGGATTATGTATTGTCAGTGGCATGGCACAAGGTATTGATGCAGCTGCCCATATCGGTGGGCTGCAAGGCATCGCTTCCAGTGTTGCCGTGGTAGGCACAGGACTCGACAAAGTCTATCCCGCATCTAACCGTGAACTTGCGCACCGTTTGGCGCAGAACGGAACGATTGTTTCGGAGTTCGCCTTAGGTACACCGCCTTTGGCCGCCAATTTTCCGCGCCGTAATCGCATCATCAGCGGTTTGAGTTTGGGTTGTCTGGTGATCGAGGCTTCGTTGCAAAGCGGTTCGCTGATCACCGCGCGTTTGGCTCTGGAGCAGGGAAGGGATGTGTTCGCTATACCCGGCTCTATCCACTCTCCGCAATCCAAGGGCTGCCACGCGCTAATCAAGCAAGGCGCGAAATTGGTCGAAGGCGCACAAGATATTCTGGAAGAATTGGGACATTTTGCGGGTGGTCTTCCTGCAACCGCTACTACTTTTCAGCATCCGTTATTTGCTCATTTGGGCTTCGATCCGCTCGACGCAGAGAGCCTTGCGCAACGCAGTGGCTTGACGATAGGCGAGCTATCCGCCATCCTGTTGCAACTGGAGCTCGACGGACACATTGCTTCATTGCCCGGCGGGTTATATCAACGCCTCACATAAAACACTCTTTCATGTTCGATATTTTGCTTTTTTTGTTTGAAAGTTACTTCGACATCGGTAACTACCCCGATCACGCCAAATTATCTGTCAAGCTCAGCGCTGCAGGATTTGAAGAAGACGACATCAACCAAGCTTTGTCCTGGTTATCCGGTTTGCAGCAACTTACGCGAGCATCCTATCCC
The DNA here is from genome assembly GCA_020053195.1 of Sideroxydans sp. Classification (GTDB taxonomy): domain Bacteria; phylum Pseudomonadota; class Gammaproteobacteria; order Burkholderiales; family Gallionellaceae; genus Sideroxyarcus. Next base: position 873 of record JAGVNQ010000216.1, on the reverse strand, counting down.
GAAAGCATTAACCACAGCGGTATTAGAATTTTCACTGATTTTGAAGAACAACGTATCAGTCAGGAAGGTTTACGTTTCCTTGCTTTCTGGGAACACAACAAAGTTATCACCCCCATTGAGCGCGAGATGATTATTGACCGCGTGCTCGCCCTTGGTCGAAAAAATCTGCCCTTGGATAAAGTCAAACTCATCGTGTTGATGGTGTTATGGAGTCAACACGAAGACCTCGATCCAATGCTGATTGAAGACCTGCTTACCCCCGCCGACGTTGCGTTGGCACACTGAGTCCATTCATGGCAACCAACCTTCTAATTGTCGAGTCTCCGGCCAAAGCCAAGACCCTGAAAAAATATCTGGGCAAGGATTTTGAAGTCCTTGCCTCTTATGGTCATGTGCGCGACCTCGTGCCCAAAACCGGCGCTGTCGATCCCGACAACAACTTTGCCATGCAGTACGAGACTATCGCGCGCAATGCCAAACACGTTGATGAAATAGCCAAGGCGGCAGCGGTTGCCGACCACATCTTTCTCGCACCCGACCCGGATAGAGAAGGTGAGGCTATCGCCTGGCACATCGCCGAACTGCTAAAAAGTAAGCGCGCACTTAAGGGCAAGACCATGCAGCGCGTGGTGTTCTATGAAATTACCGAGTCTGCCGTAAAAGAAGCAGTTGCCCATCCGCGCGCGATTTCGCTGCCGCTGGTGAATGCGCAACAAGCTAGACGCGCTCTGGATTATTTGGTCGGTTTCACGCTTTCTCCGTTGCTTTGGCGCAAGATTCGTCCCGGCCTTTCAGCGGGTCGCGTGCAAAGTCCAGCTTTGCGCTTGATTGTTGAGCGCGAGCTTGAGATTGAAAAGTTTAAGAGCCAAGAAT
>JAGVNQ010000155.1 GCA_020053195.1 Sideroxydans sp. | reverse complement strand
GTGCGGAAGTGGAACAATTGCCCGAGAAGCAAGCCACCATCCTGCGCCTGCTGCACCGCGACGGTTTCACCGCCAAAGAAGTCGCCGAAAAAATCGGCATGAACGAATCGGCGGTTAAAGTGGCGGCGCACCGCGCTTATAAAGTTTTACGCAAAAAGCTGGAGAAATAAATGTCCGACATCAACCACCTCGTGGCGCAACTCGCGCAGGAAGCGACAGCGGTAAAGCCCGCGCCGCACCCGTACCAACTCAGCCTGCAATGGATTGGCGCGGGCGCGCTTTATCTGGCGCTGACACTCGCCCTCTCCGGCCTGCGCCCGCAACTGGCCGAACATTTGAGCCAATTCTGGTTCGCCGCCGAGCTCGTCGCGCTGCTCGCGATTTTCATCTTCACCTCGCTCAGCGCCGCACTGCTCGCCTTCCCCGACCTGCACCAAAAACGCCGCCTCGCATTCGCACCCGTCGTCGCATTTTTGCTTTTCCTGTTAATCCTGATCGGCGCATGGCGCGCCGACACCCCGCCCGCATCGCACCCCGCTCACGACATCGAATGCACCCTCAGCATCCTGCTCACCATGCTGCTGCCCGCAGCAATGACGTTGCGCTCCATGCGCCAGTACGCCAGCACCCACTATCACCTCGCGGGCGGCATCGCCTTGCTCTCCGCGTTCAGCTTGGGCGCACTGTGGCTGCGCCTGCACGAAGCCAACGACTCCATCGCGCACGTGGTCGCATGGCATTACCTGCCGATGCTGGGGATTGGATTGCTGGGCTTGTGGCTGGGGAAAATGTGGCTGAAATGGTGATTTTTAAAAGCGCACCTCGTGGAGAAGCGCATGGATAGGCGTTCTACGTCGTTCGATTGATGTAGAACGCCTATTGGCGCGCTTCTACAGGCAGTTCGCTTAACGAATAATCTCGAAATTGGAAAACTGACCCTCGCCCGGCGCTATCTCGACGCGTTCCACGCTCGCCATCTGCGGCCCGCGTTGTGCCCAGCGCACGAGGGCATCTACTGAGGCGGCATCACCCTGCACCAACGCTTCCACTGCGCCATCCATACGGTTGCGCACCCAGCCGGAAACGCCCAAATTCTGCGCCTCGCGCCGCATCGAATCGCGAAAGAACACGCCTTGCACGCGACCGTGGATGATGAGGTGTTGGGTTTTTTGTGCGGTAGTGTGATTGGTCATTTTGTTTTTGGGTGACGTTTTGCCAATGCTATCAGTCCGCTACATACGAAAGCAAACAGGGTTGGTATGAGGGTGGCGCAGTCCGGTAAAATGAGCAATTATTCTTGAAGCTAACATCCCCTCCCCCATGCAGGGGGAGGGCTAGGGAGGGGGTAGAAATGTTGTTCGCAGCGATGTGCTTGCGCTTCTACCCCCATCCTAACCTTCCCCCTGCATGGGGGAAGGAACTGTTGGCGCTAATGAAATTTCTTTGGGCAACAGCACGATAATTTTCAAATCAAACCATGGCAACCTACAACGAATCCAGTTTCAAAGTCCTGCGCGGACTCGACCCGGTGCGGCAACGTCCGGGCATGTACACCAACCTAGAATCGCCCAACCACATCATCGCCGAGGTCGTGGATAACGCTTGCGATGAAGCGCTGGCGGGGTTTGCCAAGAGCATTCACGTCACGGCGCACACAGACGGTTCGGTGTCTGTTCTGGACGACGGGCGCGGCATTCCGGTGGGCATTCACGCGGAGGAAGGGCGCTCGGTGGTCGAGGTGGCATTCACCGTGTTGCACTCCGGCGGCAAGTTCGACAAGGAATCGGACGGCGCGTACAAGTTCGCGGGCGGCCTGCACGGCGTGGGCGTGGCGGTGACCAATGCGCTGTCGAACAAGGTTGAGGTGACGGTGTTCCGCGATGGCGGGCAGCACATTTTGCGCTTCCTTGACGGCGTGGCGGAAGCGCCGCTGGTGAAGACCGGCAACTGCCCGAAGAAGCAAACCGGCACAGCGGTGCGCGCGTGGCCGAACGCGAAATATTTTGACGCGCCCAATGTCAATCTGGCGCAACTGGAATTTTCATTGCGTTCGAAGGCGGTGCTGCTGCCGGGTGTGACCATCACGCTGATGCTGGAGAAATCCGGCGAGACCAAATCGTGGACTTACCCAGACGGTTTGCGCGGCTATCTGGCCGAGGCGCTGGCGGAATTCGAGCTGGCCACGCCCATCCTGTTGCAGGAAAAATTCACGCGCAAAAATGAGGGTAACGGGTTTGCCGAAGGCGAAGGTGCATCGTGGGCGCTGACCTGGAGCGCCGAGGGCAACGTGGTGCGCGAGTCTTACGTCAACCTGATTCCGACTCCGGCTGGCGGCACGCACGAAGCGGGGTTGCGCGACGGCGTGTTCAATGCGGTGAAGTCGTTCGCCGAAATCCACAGCCTGTTGCCCAAGGGTGTGAAGCTGGTGGCGGAAGACGTGTTTTCGCGCCTGAGCTTTGTGCTGTCAGCCAAAGTGCTCGACCCGCAATTTCAAGGGCAGACCAAAGAAAAACTGGTGTCGCGCGAGGCGCTGCGTCTGGTGTCGTCCATGCTGAAAGACCCGCTCGATCTGTGGCTGAACGAGCACATTGAACCGGCGAAGAAGATCGTCGAGCTGGCGATTCAGCAGGCGCAAGCGCGCATGCGTTCGGCGCAAAAAGTGGAAAAGAAAAAGGGCAGCAGCGTCGCCGTGTTGCCCGGCAAACTCACCGATTGCAGCTCCAGCGACCCCACGCGCACCGAACTGTTTCTGGTCGAGGGCGACTCGGCGGGCGGCTCGGCCAAGCAGGGACGCAACAAGGAATTCCAAGCCGTGCTGCCATTGCGCGGCAAAGTGCTGAACACATTTGAAGTGGAAAAAGATCGCCTGTTCGCCAACAACGAAATCCACGACATCGCGGTGGCCATTGGCGTTGACCCGCATGCACCGGGCGACAATGTTGACCTGTCCGGCCTGCGCTACAACGCCATCCTCATCATGGCCGATGCCGATGTGGACGGCGCGCACATCTCGACATTGCTGCTCACTTTGTTTTATCGCCACTTCTTCCGCGTGGTGGAAGCGGGCAAGATTTACGTGGCACAACCGCCGCTGTTCCGCGTCGATGTTCCGGCGCACGGAAAAAAACAGGCGAGCAAAATCTACGCGCTGAACGAAGCCGAGATGACCGGCATTCTGGAACGTCTGCGCAAAGAAAAAATCCGCGAAGGCAGCTGGTCGATCTCGCGCTTCAAAGGTTTGGGTGAGATGAGTCCAGAACAATTGTGGGATACCACGCTGAATCCTGATACGCGGCGTGCGCTGTGCGTGAAAGCCGACGCGGCTTCGGCCAAAGCAACGATGGGGATTTTTAATATGTTGATGGGGAAGCAGGAAGCTTCTACTCGCCGTGCGTGGCTGGAGTATCACGGGAATGAGGTTGAGGCGGATATATAAATTCCAAAAGCTGGTTTTGTAGGTGCGAATTCATTCGCACGTGGCTGAAGCAATGTGC